>NZ_WUBV01000018.1:0-38458 GCF_009807105.1 Natrialba sp. INN-245
GTGTACACATTCTCTACCGGATTCTCACATTCCTAGTTACTGACGATTCTAGCTCGACGTCTCTGGATGCCCCGATCTGCTAAACTAGAACGGATGGTTCTATTGGTTAATTTTCAACACCATTTGTGGGGTAGCGTGCAACTGGTTTTGACCTTCGAAGTGCGATTCGACAGGGAGTTCCAACTCTAATAATTGCAGCCGAAGAGCGGATCGAATAGCGTCTCGATTTGGTTCGGTAACCAGACGAACTCACGCTAGAGTCTCGAGAGATAGACGCTACCGTGGGTATCTGCGAGAGGTTCCTCAATCGTCTCCGGCATATAGACAGCGTTCGAGTCAACTATTGTGAATGTTTCTGTCCTCTATCAGTGATGTGTTGATAGATGTTTTTCCGCAGTCTCCAGAGCCTGAGGGTCTACTGAAACATAATCGGTGACAGAATTCGTTGACGATACGTTCTCTGTATGTTACACTGGAAGCGTTAGACAGTAGGCCTCAATGTCTGGTGCAAGTGAGATCACCTGCTCTCGCTTCCGTAGCTCTGCCTTTCGGGACTCGATCCGGGCTTCCAGCTGCTCAAGACGTTGTTTTTGGTTCCGAATCGCAATGCGCATATCCGACCCCGTTGTCGCTTTTTGTTCATATGAATTGATGAATGATTGGATTCGATCTCGCTCTGCTTGCTCGTAGGCTTCCAAGTCGGAGAGTTCTTGCCGGACATCCTGCTGGCGCGTTTCGAGTAAGTCATCACGGATGTCGGCGACAAGACTACTAATGTACTTCTCCGCAGCGTCTTCGAGTTCATCACGCTGCTTGAGCAACCGAGAGACTGTACTCCCATCTGGGCGAGCGTGAATTGTATCTGCCTCAAGGACTCGCTCGCCAAGCACTCGCTGAGCATCCAATCCAGCTAGGTCGACGTAGATAGGGATGAGTTGCTCGCGAATCGTCTTGCCGGTTGCATCTTCGAAGGCGACTTTGTAGACGAATGTGATGCCGGGCTGGTCGACAAACGGCAGCAGCTTCATTCCGGCCTTCCCTGCGTGTTGCTCGTGCTGGAGAACCAAATCACGGAGGGCCTGCAGAACGTCCGCATCCGGGGAGAGGTACTCGATTCCGTCGTGATCGATGGCGAAATCTCGACTGAAGGTGAATGGGCCCATCGTCTCAGGCTGACCGCTGTCAGTTACTTCTGGTGGGACTTCTGCCTCGTACAACTGGTTTCCACGCTTCTCGACTGACCCCTCGAACGCCTCGATCGCTCGAGTGAAGAACTCCCGGATCTCCTGTTCACTTCCGAAGACGTCCTCGGAGTCGTCGACGATCGACTGAATCTCCTGTCGACTCTCAGCGTCGAACGTACTGCAATCGATGAGACTCCGTTCATACCACTCAAGGAGCGTCTGCTCACGCTCTTCCATTAGCTCCTCGAGTTCCTCTTTTGTTGCTGAGGCAGGTTTCTGATTCTGGACGGATTTCATCAAGAGGGAGTCGATGTTGACGTCGTCCAGCATTCCGAGGACGTCTGCCGTCGCACCGACTTTCGACCGGATCTCCTCAACCTTATCTTGGAGTAGATCGAAAATCTCGGATTCCCGTGTGCCATCGAACTGGAAGTTCCATACCTTGACCTCTTTATCCTGGCCGTAGCGATGGATCCGACCGATACGCTGTTCGAGGCGGTTCGGATTCCACGGGAGTTCGTAGTTGACCATAATGTGGCAGCTGTGCTGGAGGTCGATTCCCTCGCTGGCCGCATCGGTCGCCATCAGTAGTCGCGACTTCCCGTAGTTGAATTCGTCCTCAATCCGGGTTCGCTCGTCTTTGCTCACATCTCCGTGGATGGTTAGAATCTCGTCTGCCCACGGTTCGTCGGCGAAGAGATTGAGGAGATAGTCCAACGTATCGCGGTACTCAGTGAACAAGATAAGCTTCTCGTCCGGATGCTCCTCGAAGAGCTGCTCGATGTAGCGTTTGACCTTCCGGGCCTTGGTGTCGACTGGGAGGTCCTCAGCCATGGCGACGAGCTCCTGCAAGGTGTCGATCTCTTTTTGGAGTGCCTCATCACCCTGGGCGACCGTGAGGCGTTCGAGTTCCTGCTCCGCCTGTTCACGGTCAGAGTCCTCCAAGTCCTCGCCTTCGAGGTAGGCCGTTGCATCGGTCGAGAGACCTTGCTCGTCGGGTTCGAGCAGTCCGTGAAGGCGACGCCGGAGTGTCTCTCGAATTGCGCCTACGCTGCTTACAAGCCGCTTTTGCATGAGCGCCATCGCGAAGCCGACGGCGGGCTCGTTCAGTTGATCAGATCGGTTGTAGACCTCGCGGACGTACTCAGTTACGCGCTCGTACAGTTGTTCCTCTGCAGGAGACATCGAGACGGTGGCCGTCTGGACATCTCGTTTGGGGAAAATGCGCTCGCCGTTGTCGTCGTAGATGGTCTCCTTCCCGCGCCGAATCATGACGCGGTTCACCGTCTCTCGAGTGAGGTCCTGGTCCTCGGCGACGAGGAACGGGTCGATATAGCTGTTGAGTGATCGGAACGCCTCCCCCTTCCCGTCGTGCGGTGTCGCACTCAGCAACAGCAGGGATTCACAGTGATTGGCGACGCGTTCGGCCATAAGCGAGGTCTTGCTAGGGGACTCGCCCCGCTTGCTGGCCTTGTGCGCTTCGTCGATGATGGCGACGTCCCAGAAGGCGTTCTCGATCTCGGACTGGAACTCGTCTTGACGGAGGAACGCCATGCTGGTGACCAGACGCTGGCCCTCCTGGTCCCAGATGTTCGCCTCCTCGCCGAGTCGTCGACGCTCGGCGTCGACCCACTGGCGGTCTGCAACCGTGAGGTCGATGTCGAAGAAGCGCTCCATATCCCGTATCCACTTCTTCTGGAGGTGTGCGGGAACGAGGAAGAGGACGCTGTTGGCTCGATTCCGGGCTTCGAGTTCTTTGAGGATGAGGCCTGCCTCGATGGTCTTCCCGAGACCGACGTCGTCGGCGATGAGTACTCGTTGGCGGAGCTTCTGCATCACCTGGTTTACACAGGCGAGCTGGTAGGGTTCGAGGCGGACGAGCGAGTTCGAGATGCTCAGGAGTTGCCCCTGCTCGTGGGCCATCTTGAGCTGGAGGGCCTCGGTTCGGAGGTCGAACCACTCCGACGAGACTGCTTCGTGTCGGGGGTGGAGATCCGCCACCTGGTTTTCCAGGGTATCGAGTGCGTCACTGCTTGGCTCGACGGAGACATGGTCGAGACAGACCGTCTTCGCACGATCCCCCTCAACATAGACCCGGAGGTATGGGAGGTTCCCGACTTCGTACGTCCGGATAACCTCTGCGGGGGCACCGTTGAGTCTGATGCGCTCGCCGGATCTGAATTCGACACTCATTGAGCTGGAAGGTGACTAATTGATGACCTTGTCTTTCACAATTTCGGGAACGATCTTCTTATCTGCAAGTGGCTGAACATTTATCGCCACTCCGTGCTTTTGGACTGGGTCGTATCCCGGCGTCAGGATCTCAGAGAGCGCTCGATCTTGCCAGTTCGAGGGTATTGCCTTCGAGAGTTCGCTACACTTCTCCCTGATTTCCTTACCCAGTTCTACGTCATCATCAGTTTCGGCAGCTAGTTCAGCGAGAAGTTTTATTTCTCCCTCAAGTCCCTCACGGGGTTCACCGTTGTCGAGATAATCCTCTCCCTTGCTGAAGTAGTAATTCATGAAGAATATTCCATTACTACCGTAATGAGTCGAGCCTACAAGATCGTCGAAGTACGGGAAGAGGTCGTAAAGGTGGGCCTCAACAGGTTGGTTTTCATCTTTGCTATATGCCATACATGCGGTTTCGAGATCTTGTAGTGCATCGATCCACTCGTCCCTATTCTCATTGACTCGTTCGAGGAACGTGGGGCTAAACAGATCCTCGAATTCGCCGGGGTCCATTTCGTTAACAAGCTGATCGAGCGTTTCTAGTCTTTTTTCAGTCCGATAACGGAACTCGGCGACTTTTGGAGCCAATTCCCCCGTGAGCGACTGCATTTCATCATCCCAGTCACGAGGATGTTCAGAACCCAATTCGAGGGCTACTTCCTGGAACTCATTAATTTGGGTGAGAGCACTCTCATACCGTTCATACTCTTCTGCGGCCTCTGCTTGTTCTGTAGTTGAAAGTAACTCATCAGATCGTCGCTGATCGGCGGCATTTCGTCGCTTGCGATATTCGTTCTTCAGTGGTTCTAGGTATCTCGATTCAATTTGGTCAAACAGACCTGCAGTAAGTTTGTTATAATCTACTAAACAGGCAAATCCCTCCATCTTTGGATCGGACACGAGGCGCTCTGTTGTTAATTGCCACAAAATCGGTGTGTTTTCAAATCGACGAATATGGTATTTGAAGAGGTCCTGTTCTATCCATGATTGGATATTGGGATATGCACCACTGCCAGGTGTTTTATCACCCAATTGTGTGTCAACTTCAGCTAGTCTATCTTGGCCATATTCATTAAAAATCCGTTCAAATTCTCTTTCGAGGCGTTCTACAAGGGGCGGTTCTCCCTTGACCTCTGACGTAAGTGGTACAATCCCATCCTTATCTTCATCCACTATCTTAATTGAAAGGTGAAGTAAAAGGTCCTTGACGAGATTGTTGAATTCATCTGTTACTTCACTGATGTCTCCCGGATTTTGTTCAGTGGACTTACGTGGATCAATATTTGTCCGTAGAGCAATCTCCCTTAGAATTTCCTCTTGATCTTCGTTATCTATATCGAAGTGGCTGAATATTTTCTTGTCTATTTGAACAGCTGTGTCTTCTAGTTCTGTTCGCATCCTTGCTAAGTATTTCTCCGCAGCTAAGCCGAGTTCTACGAGACTATCAGATTTACTGAGAGTTTGGTCAGGATTTACGGGCTGAATATCTTGCAAAAGTTCTCGATGTTTGTAATCGTACCCGGGGAGGCATTCATTAATTCCTAAAACTTTGAGTAGGGTCGGCCCATTATAATAGGGCGAGATGAAGTCATTCTGACGTAGTCCAAGAACGTATGATATCATTTCTTTGGCTCCATTCTCTAACAATTCTATTTCGCCGAGTTTTGGATCCCAGGGTAGTTTAGAGACCTCTCCCACATTCCAATGCCTTCCAACTGTTTGAGCAAGGACAAGATATGTAATTAAATTGCTATTACAGTAGGAGAGCGACTGCAAAGTGGCCTCACTTGGGGAATAAACCATACTTGTATCGCTAAATACCGAACCAGGACTCAAATAGCCGAAACGCCTTCCGCCTTCCTTGATGCGGTTAAAAGATAATGCATCGTCAAAATAATAATCTGTATTACGAAGATAGGATCCATCATATCTACGAACCTCCGCTCCGCCATTATTCCACCAAATCGTATCTGTAACTCTTGGAAGGATCCATACATCTTCCCCACCCTTAGCAAAGGGCACCCACTCATCTCCGCGGGTTTCCCAGAATTTTCGAGCAAACCGATCGTCATTAGCAGTAGCCAATCCTTGTTTCACAGCGCCCTGACTTTTCCTGTCAACCCTTGCATTATCTGCATCGAGGACGATTTCCGAATCATATATTTTTCGTATGTCTGTCGAGACCCAGTATGTGAGCGGCGACCCCGGTATTAACGAAAATTCCCCAATTGTTTTTGTATAACGGCGTTGAACCCCAGTATTGTCAACAGAATCAACATAGGCACTCTGCAGGAATTTCTGTTCTTTTTCCTCTTTTTCGACGTCATGCAGTCTAAAGAACTCACCCGTACTCTCGTCGTTCAGACCTTGATCAGTCCTCACAACTGTACCCACAGTTCGAACTGTAGCATTATCCAGAACACCAATCCCATACTCCGCTAGGAAGTCAAAGGCACCTCGCTCACCGACGAAGTCTTGTCTAAACTCTTCAAAACTTCTTTTAAACATGAAAGTTCGAGGAACGAGCATCCCGATTCTGCCGTTCTTTCTGGTTAGACTGTCACACACTTCAAAGAAATTAATATAGAATTCCGGATGGTAAGTATAATGCTGTTCAACATACTCCTTCACCGAATCAGGCATTCGGTTTCGAGTCCCATATGGAGGATTCATTAATGCAACATCGTAGTCCTGCGACAAGATGACCAAAACTCGGAGGAAGCTCTTCAGATCCTGCGCAAGAAACGATTCTCCATTTCGTTGCTCAGCGATTTCTTGATGAAGATTGTCCAAGAACGTACTCAGACTACCTGGGCCAGAGATGGCTTCCATTAGAGTCGGCTGTTCTTCCATCGTAAACTCATCTTCTAGAGTCCCTTTCACATCCAAGAGGGAGCCAAGACCCTGGACGTTCTCGAAAGCACCAAGAATATCTTCAAGCGCTCTACGGACTTCTGGCTGATCACCAGCTACTTCATCGAACACCTCTGATGCCGCTTCTACGTTAGCGATTTTGGCGTCAGCACAAACGATACCTATCTCTGGCATCTCGAAATAGGCCCTGCCTTCTTCTTCTGACCGTCCACGAGCTTTGAGGTAAAGATTGAACGCAGCAAGCTGACAAGCACGCAAGTCAAGATCGATACCGTATAGGTTGTGTCGAAGGATCTTTTTTGGAATTTCCGCCCGATCTAGATCCGGTCGTTCACGGTGCCATATACGCTCAAGTACGTCGAATGCATATAAAAGGAAATGCCCGCTTCCACAAGCAGGATCAATTACGCGAATCTCCTTTGGCTCTTCGAAGTCAGGAGCTTCGCCTTCGTCCTCTGCGGGGACGAGAAAAGTACTGAAATCGGCTAAGGAAGGCGTTTCGTCAGGTGAAACTGCCCTGAACTTCCGATCTTCTGTTGAGAGATCCTGCTGTTCATCGATCGTAGATAGCAACTCACCCTTGGACTCAAGATACATTTTGGTGAGACTGTTGTCGGTGAGCATCCGAACGACCCAATGAGGGGTATAGAACTGATTTGCGGGTGGGACGTCCTCGGGATCTAAACCTTCTCGGTCGCCTTTACGGCGAAGCTCATCGAGTTTTGAGGCGTTGTAATACTCATACACCCAACCAAGGACATCATCTGCTCGCCACACCTCGTCAGGAATATCATCGAGTTTTCGGCAGAGTTCCTCAAATATCTCGACATCAGGCTTAATAATACTGTAAGGCGATTCGGGATCAAAGAGAATCTCGATTTCGTCAGTTAGTTCACGACAGATCTCATCATATGCCTCGATTTTGGCCTCGTCAGGGCCGAGGTACTGCTCATTTTCCAGTTTTTCAGCTGCCGGGGTAGTGCCAGAATCACCGAACTGGGTAACTGGGCGATCGATGAACCCACGTACCTCCATGCAACGGAGAGCAGTCAGGCGGTTGACGATCGTATATCCGACTCCCATCACGTATCGCTCAAACTTATCCTCCCAGATCTTATCTTCGTCCTCGCGCTCAACGGCCTTGACGAGCTCTGCTCGGGTATCCGCTCCTTCACCGAAGAGGTTCTCGCCACCGTCCTCATCGTTCAACTCGTAGGTATGCTCAAGTTGGTACTCGATATCCGCCTCGACAGTTTCTCGAAGTCCGGTGACGACATCTTCGAGGTGCTCACGCTCTGATTTGTCCAATTGCGCTTTCGTCTCAAGAGAAGATTGTTCAGACATGATGTACCGCTCTTGTCTCCTACCTCATAATGAGCCCACATCAAAGTTCCCTTGCGGTCCGTTCATTTGCCCAGAAATCTGCACAAGAACTTCTAAGTAGATACCACGGTCTCGTCATAGTATGGCTACAGGTCGAAACGGGGAGTTGGATTCATGGCTCCCATCTCTCGTTGGGAGACTCCCCGAATCGAAGATCACTACGGATTTGACTCATTGCGGGCTCCAAGCCGAGAGAACGCATGATATCGCATCTCTCTACGCGGACGAACTCGATTGGACCTCGGTAAAGGAGATCTGGTACGACGAACGGGTCGCGAACCGAAGCAGTCGGAACAGCGCTGAAAAGCCGCTCATCGCAATTCGAGCACGGCTTCAGTCAGCAGGTGAAGGACTTCCATCGGTCCCACTGCTCCCAGAGATCTTGGACCAATGTCGAAACGAACGCGACCAGGCACAGGTCCTCTTCCTTTATCTCGTCAACCACGACGGACTAGCCCGCTATGTCGTCCACGAGTACCTCCGCCGACTGACGAAACAAGGACCCTCCGCACTCAACTTCGAGACGGATACTGTTCTCAACATCCTCGGCGAGTTCCGCGACAAGGCTGGCGAACCGCTAGAGTACTCGGAATCAACACAGAAACGATGGGTGCAGGGACTTCGGTCTGCCCTTCGTGATATCGGTGTGCTCGAAGGGAAGACCGAGACCATGGGTCAACCGCCAAAGGTCGGCGACGTGCCCCTCCAGGTCGCGGCCTACTACTCTTGGGCGCAGAACGGCGACGAGTGGCTCACGAAGCCGATCGGCTGGCTCTACCTGTTCCAGTCCGAAGAGTACTGGGAACCGCAGAGCAAGCGGCTGGCCGGATATGAGGGCTGGACACACCACGAAGCCCGGAGTCGCGTCTGGTTCGAGCCCGTCGACGACTTCTACACGATGCTCGCGGAGGGGTCGGCATGACTTCCATGGACGACCTGTTCGAGAAGCAGGACGCGACGTTCGAGGAGTCCATTCGTATCGACCGGAAGTTCGAGGAAGACGAAGGCAGAGCCGCTCATCGTGATCAGCTCTACCGCCACTACCTCGACACCTATCACATCACAGATGCCTCAGAGAACTTCCTTCGGGACTTCTTCACTCGAATTCACGGCCACGACGAGGAGATGCGGAAGGGAGCCAATCACTGGCTCTACGGGTACTACGGCAGTGGGAAAAGCCACCTGCTGACCGTCCTCAACCTCCTCACTGCGTCTGCGGACCTCGCAGAGGAAGACAGAGAGGAAGTCTGGAATCGGCTGGATTCGGATAGCGCCTACAGCGACCTCTTCGATACCTGGTCCTCGATGCTCGACGAGTACCGTCTCGTCCCCCTCCCGATCAACCTCTTGAAGTACCAGAGTGTTCGGGAACAGAGCTTCAGCGAGATTATCCTCCAAGCAGTCTATCAGGCGCGAGGCCTCTCGAACCGACTCGACGTCGCATTCTTCGAGGAGTGGTACCAGAATCAGGGAACGTGGGATCAGCGTGACGAACTCACGAAAGAGGTCCTCAAAGACAAAGGCGTTCCAAACGCGGATCAGTACTCGTGGGATGATGTCCAACAGTACCGAACCCTCTCTGATCTCGTCCTAGAGGAGCTCGTCGAACGAGAGACAGGAACTGCAGATGGGTTGGCGGACATCCAACGCCAGGATATCGGGCAGCGGATGGCTGTCGAAGCCGTCGAGTCGTATCGCCAAGACCTCGAGGCGGAGTCTGAGAAGCCGGTAAAGATCGTCCTCCTCGTCGACGAAGTGACGCTCTTCATCGGTGGGGACTACCAGCGTCTCTCGGAACTCAACGCGCTCGCGGAGAGTATCGATACGATCGGCGAGGGGAATATCCAGATGGTCGCGACGGCGCAGTCCCAAATCGAGGACGTCCAACCGGGACTCGCCGCGAAGCAACTCGACTTCGGGATTCTCAAAGACCGGTTCCCACACCAGTACCACCTACCAAGTCATCACGTCGGGGAAATCGTTCAGCGTCGCCTCCTCGAGAAGACCGAAGAAGGAACAGACTGGGTTGAGTCAGAAGCACTGACGGCGCGGGTACATCCGACATCTACGTTCGTCTACTCAGAGGTCGGGCAGAACACGGAGCCACCTCTCAATCGAGTCAAGGAAAAGGAGTTCGTGCAGTTCTATCCGCTCCTGCCCTACCAGCCGGCGCTCTTCCTGGAGATACTCTTCAATCTTCGGAACGAGTTGGCCGACTCGACGAAGTCGATCTTCTCAGGGACAGCGAGAGCAATTCTTGCCATCGTCGCCGGACTCCGGGACCGATGGATGCGCGACGAAAGCAAAGACGAGCTGTCCCTCATCAGCCTCGTCGACTTCTATGACCTGATTCGGTACGAGCTCGAGGACATCATCGCCAACGAGATCGAAGTCCTGGAGGAGATCGAAGCCGACGAAGACACGACTGGCTTTGACCTCAAGGTCGCAAAAGCGGTCTTGCTCCTCTCGTACGTGCCCGACTCAGTCCCACAGAACGACGCCAACATCGCGGTTGCGGTGATGGACGACCTCAACGGGCAGCCACGGACGACCGTCCGAAACCAGGTCCAGAATTCACTGGAGAACCTTGACAAATACATCAGGCCGAACACGGCCGAGGACGGTCCTCTCCTTCGAATCACGGATCGAGAGGAACGGGAGATCATCGAAGAGGCACGCAAGAACCGCAAGAACCCAGATTGGGACGAGATTATCGCCGCTTTCGACACTGAACTCTGGGCGGACATCAGCCCTCGTCTGAATCTCCCAACGTCGGTTCCCTACGGTGGGGACGGCGACAACTACCCCATCTCGTACAACTTCTCCATTGATGGACAACCACTAGATGGGGCGGACGAACACGAGGGTGCCCTCGAAGCCACTGTGGTTATCCGGGGCGTGCGACCTGATGTCGACTCTAAGAAAGTCAACGAGGGAACGATCTACTGGTCGGTTAAGGAGGATGGATTGGAGGATCTCCGAAGCCAGCTCATCGAGTGGTGGTCGTTCCACGAAGCGACTGCCGAGACGGAGACACCCGATACGATAGCCCGAGACGTCGACGATGCAGCGGACAGGGTGAAAAGTAAGATCGCGAGCGCGCTCAAAGATGGCTCGTACAAGGTTGAATCTCAGGAACCGCGTGGTCTCGAGTCTGCGGTCAAAGAGTGCATCAACCGTGCCTATCCCTCGTTCTTCCATCCCGTCATGCTCGAGGTAGACCAGAGCTACCTCTCGGAGCTAAAGCGACTCAACGACGACGAGGAGTACCCGGAGTGGGCACAGAAGATCGATGTCCCAACACCAGATGCGGAGGTGTCCACGATGGGGACGATTGCGAAAGAGATTCGAGGCGCCGTCGGTCGAACGCTGGTCGCTCATGACAACGAGATGGGTCTGCCAGCGCTCTTCGAGAAGATCACCGAGGAGACGCCGTTCTATGGAGAGGTCAAACCTGCAGTAACAGCGGTCCTTTGGGGGCTGTGTCGTGCGGGAGAGTTCCGCCCCGTTGCAGAAGATGGAGAGGCTCTCTCCGCGGATGAACTGCTGACGCTCTCTCAGCAGATGGAGATCAAGCTGCGTACGGCACCGTCGTCGACGTCGCTCAAGGAACAGTTCATCGATGCTGGAATCATCGACCCGATTCAAACAGTCGACGAGGGAATCGTTGCCCTCGAAGAACTGAATGAGTCGGTCAAGAGGCAAGCTCGCACGCTTGCAGAGACGACAGAAGTCAGTACAGAGACTGAACTAGAGAGCGAGGTGCTCGTTTCGCTGGTTGCTTCATTCAGTAATGCACTCTCTGAACTGGCGGATGGCGCCGAATCTCGCGCCGACGCAATCGCTGCTGACGATACGGACTGGGAAGAGATAATCGATCACGTGGCGAGTGACGAAGAGTGGTTGACTGGGGTTGCGGATCGATGGGATTCCAGGGAATCCTACCTCTTACAACTCGACGGGCTGCTGCGGTTCAGAGAGCTGGAGATTGACTGGCTTAGCCAATCGTTCTACGGCGCACTGGACCAGCTGAGCCAACAGCTCGAAAACGAGTCTGGACGGGAGTGGTGGACGCAGGAGGGCTGGCAGTCCTTCGATCAGTCACTGGATGCCCGGTTGACCGCAATCTCGGCGCTTGAAGAGGATTGGTCGACTCAAGTAGCAGAGACCAACGCGAAATCACTAGCGACGGAGCTCGAGGGGCATCAGTGGCTGATCCCGCCGCTACAGCTGCCTGAACACAGCGTTCACGATGGATTCCAGTCTGGATATCTCCGCCCACTTCGCCACTTCAGAGATACCCACGAAAGTATCCAAGCGTGCATTAGTGCGCTGACGAACCGGGAGCCTGGTACCCATGACGAACGCACATTGAAACGAGCGCTCGGGACGGTATCCTCAACGACGGATTGGGACAGCCTCACTGAGGACCGAGTCGACACGTATCGAGAAAAGTACGAGACTGTAGAGCAGTTAGTCGGTGGGACTCGACCCGATGAAATCGAAGGCGTAGGTGTGCTATTCGGCGATGAGTCTGGACTCAAGGGCCAATTTGAGCGTCTCGTGAAGTCGAGGAAGCCGACGATCGAACAGATCGATGGAGGTGTGATTATCAAATGACGTCGACGCGAAACCCTCTCAAGAGATTCACCGAGGAATTGGTCGACTTCGCAAGTGGCGAACGGCGGGGAATTCGAAATCCCTTCGTCATGGTGCCAGTCGAACCATCTGTTGAACACCGAGTGACGGAACGGTTGGTTCAGTGGGCAGACCCCGAGACACCAGATACACTGACGAACTGGGCTGGCATCGAGAACCAGGCCGGCAACGAACTCACAGTCGAGTGTGTTCGGCTCGATCACCTGATGCCCGAGACGCGTGTTTTCGAAACCACACTCGATCTCGGGCCTCTTGAACGAACCACCACGAACGCAGTAACGGAAACGCTGGAAACGAGTCTGGCTGACGAACTCATCGGGAAACTCGTCGAAGGACAACTCAAAGGCGAGAACGCGCAGCAGCATATCCTCCTGCTGGTGAACCTCGGAAGCCTCTATCCGTTCACCCGCGCCTCAGAGCTGCTCGATGAGATGGACCGCCGAAACGTGAATACTACAATCGGAATCCCGTTCCCTGGTTCGATTAGAGGTGGGAAATTGAGCTTCTTCAACGAGGACGCACGCCACTACTACCCAGCCCACCGAATTGACGAGAAAATCACTGAGGTGTATCTCGATGACTGATACGACACTTGAATCACTGTTTGCTCGCTCGCCGACGCGAGAACTCGAAGAAGTACAGAAAGTCAACGAAGTTGGCCAAGCCGAACGCGACATCGACGAGTTCTACGAGACTGATAGCGCTCGAAAGGTACTTACAGAACTTGGAGAAGTCGTCAACAGTACAGGATCACAGCCACGCTTCCGGTATGTCCATGCCACCTTCGGATCCGGGAAAACACACCTTCTGAAGCTGATCGGAATTGCGACCGGCGAGATCGAGGGGCTCGAAACGGTTGCTCCGAAGCTGTCGAGCCAATTCTCTGGGTTCAAGGAATTCAGAGACCGACTCAATTCGTCCCACATCGACCACCTTGTCCCCCTGTTCATGAACCTCCTCGACCGGGACAAGGTTCGTGACTCAACGCTCTCGCTCCTGATCTACGAGGAGCTGGGGAATCAGCTCAACTACCCGACTGACCCACTCTGGTTGCTCGAGTGGGTGTGGACACTGGAGATCGAGCATGGGCTCTGGGAAGCTGTACGCTCTGTAGAACACGATGGAATGTCGATACAGGAAGCAGCACAAGACAAGGCTGCGCTCCGTCCATGGCTCTATGAAGCACTTCCCGAGATGGACGAGACTGATGGCACGCCCCATGCAACGAAAGATGGCGTCAGGGAATCAATCGAGCAAGCCACGGGACGGATCAGTACTGAGGCGTTCACACCCGATGAACTCGTAGAACGGCTGGACCGAACGAAGCGCTACCTACAGGAATCAGGCGAAACGTACGAGTTCCTCATCGGGCTCGACGAAGTCGCCATTTACGTCGGTGACCAGCAACACCGCTATCGAGAGTTCCTAGAGACGGTCGACACACTCATCGCCGACATTAATCCCCCAATTTTGGGAACAGGACAGTGGTCGCTGCGGGACATGCAGCAGGATTTCATGGGCGAGGTCGATCCTGAGGCGTGGTACACGAACGAAATTCCGCTCCGGGGTGCCGATACCGAGATCATAGTCAGAAAGCGGTGGCTCCGAAAGTCAGATTCCGGGGCGAACACGGTACACGATCTGCTCGAACGGGCTCCTGACTTCGAGTTAGAACTTGCCGACGCTTCAGAATACACCGACGTCGGAGAGCCCGTAGAGGCGTACCCCTTCCGTGAGCACGACCTCTGGTTGCTCCGCGAGGTCATGCAGAGTCTCAAGAAAGAAGACTTGGAAGTGGACAGAGAGTATGTTCAAGGACGAGCGCTGCTGATTCTCGTTCGTTCTCTCTTCACCAGCTTTGATTGGTCCCAGAAAGAGTCTGGAGCGGTCATTGCGTGGGATGAAATCTATGACTTGATTGAGCGCGAAACGACGGACATTCCGGGATGGGCAAAGGACCAGATCCAGAAAGTCGAGAACACGACCGACGAAATGGGGGTGAGTGTCGCGAAAGTTCTCTATCTCCTTGGCCAGGTCGACGCCGTCCCAACAACGAAGGAGAACATCACACGGCTTCTGGTTAACTCAGTAGATCCTGACATCGATCAGCTCGAAAGCGATGTTGAGGAAGCCCTCAAAGCGCTGATGGAGGACAACTTCGTTCGAACCGACGAGAGTGTCCAACCGCAGACGTATAGAATCCTGTCGAAGGAGATTGTCGAGTTCTGGGATCAGATTCACCGGGAGGCAGCAGGGCTTCCTCAACATCAAGTTCGGTACAATATTGAGGACCTTCTTCGAGAGGCGGATCGTGGTCGGTTGACCGCGGATGATTCACTCCGAACGCGGAATGTCGATGGGATCTCCGACGCTCCGTACACGTTCCGCTACACTGTATTAGATCAAGTCGACTCCTCACCGGAACCTCGTTTCGATGGTGTAGTTGCCAGGGTACTAGCGGCTGACTCGAATACAATAGAAGAGTCACGAACGAGATGGCAGGAGGCGAACGCTGGCGAGCAAGGCGTCGAAGACGTCCTTATCGTTATTGAGCTTTCAAAGGGCCTTCGTGAGAGTATTCGACATCTGATTGCGTTGGATAAGTTATTGGAGCCGGGGGCTAGCGCAGAACTCCGTATCGAGCAACAACAGGAGGAAGAGACCGTCGAAGACGAGATCGAGGAACTCCTCTATGGAGCGAAGCTCTATACGCCGGACCATAACACGACGCGAGGGACGTATCTAAGCAACATCGATAGTGTGCTCGCTGATGCTGTCAGAGAGAAATTCGAGAACAGGAAAACACTCGATACACGGCTGCAGGAGGTTGACGACGCTCGTACCCTCTTCGAGTTCTTCAATGGGAATGGTACGTGGCCGTTCTCAAGCGACGACGCAGAAATGCTCGGGGTCAAGACAGTTCCGAGAGAGATTAGTGATGGGTGGGCTGAAGAGTTCCTCAACGATTACGCTGGAGAGGAATTAGTGAGTGGAGAGACTGTCCTCGAAGAAATCGCTGGTCGCCGAGGAAAATATCTCGGGACGCCACGCGAGGCACTGGCAGCGCTTCTGATCACGCTCGCCGCAGCAAACAAAATCGAGATCAGACGTGATGGGGTCCGCATCGAAGACCCAGGCGGAATCGGTCGCGTGATGCGACGTCTTTCCGATATCCGTGACATCGATATTGGATTCGATCCAGTGGACATTGAGGGAAGTAGCAATCTAAAAGCGGTCTATCAGTCTCTTCGAGGATTCGCCCCTCAAGGGAACGATCCGACCGCTTGGCTATCGAATCTAGCATCTTGGGCAGAAAAGAATAGTTCGGGTATTCGAAACATCTGTGCTCGTGTGGATCTCGAGTTTGACGAAGAAATCACGCTGGATGCGCTCCGTGACGCGTTAGAACCAGGGATGGCAGGTGGCGAACTTGACGATGCAGTACTGACTGAATCGCCAGTACCAACGCAGGCAGAGTGGTTCCACAAAGCTGAACCATTATTCGAGGGCGAGGAGCCGCTCTGGGATGAGTTCAACAGTACACTCGAGACGATGCGATCACTGTACCCAGATGCTGCGATTACCTACAAGATGGAAGACGCCGTCGATAGGTCGCGCATCCCTTCCAAGGAGAGTCTCACTAAGCTCCAGACAGAGGCTCAGGACTTCCGTACCTCCCAGATTAGTGAACTCTATCACCTTCTCACGGGTACCACACCCGAGGGGGATTCGATCTCGGAGCTCTGTTCAGCGGTCGAACAAGCGTTACTGGATCAAGACATAATCGTGGAAATCGATACCGTCACCGAAACGATTTCAGGAGTGAATTTCGAGTCACTCAGAGAACTCGATGAGATCGCTGCATCCGCGGATGACATCTCCGAATCCGATATCGCATCCGGGAACGCAGTCAGCGAAGCTAGCCAGCTTGAGGAGGCACGAGGAATACTTGAGGATCAACCAAATGGTCCACTCTACAACCAGCTCGAATCTCGGTACGAGGAACTCAACTCAGAACATTCTGATGCGTTCATCACGAAGCAGGTGAAGCGTGCGCTAAGTGGACCAGACCTCGTCACACCATCCCGAGCAGAAGCGTTGGTAAAACAGGCCGAGGCAAAGCTCCAGTCAACGGACGATGATGATGATGACGATGATGAAGACGATGATGACCAAGATGACGACGGACCATCTGTCGACGAGCTCTGGGCAGATGTGACTGAACCAGGTGACGGCACTATCGTGGTTATCGATACAGAGGAGGGAGACCGATGAAATCACAACCGACGACGACACTCGAAGACCAGGCAAAAGCTCATCTAGAAGATGAATTTCCTGACGACTACGCGACAGCTGTTCGAGTCGTCTGGTGGGACGACGGAGGACATCTCCGAGAGGTCGTCCGTGCTGCTGCAGACCGGATCGGTGTGGGGTTCTCGGAGGCAGAGCGATTCCCTCTCGAACTGAGAAGAAACGCAATCGACGAAATGGAGACTCCCCACGTCTGGTACATTCCGCAAGCGAAGGAGAATCGTGACTGGTTCAGAGACATCCGTGAAACTGGCGGTGAAATCGAACTCACGATCGAACAGCTGACTGCCGAGCTGTATGAGGTCAATCCCTGGGATATCTATGATGTTGAGCGAGGGACGGAGTCTGACCGCGAAACTGCAGCGAATGTAATCAAAACTCAGTTCGCAAGCGGTGGAATTCCACGCTACGGGGACCTGATCGGTGAGATAATCACAAAGGGAGAGGGCCAGATTTTAGAGCACCTCCTCGAAGGTGGATGGCCAGAAATTGACAAGGATGATGAGACGATTGCCCGAGTGCAAAAGTCGCTTAAAGACAGGCACGTCGCTCCCGCAGACAATGCTGAAACACCAGAGGAGATTGAGGACGTCGTCTGGAAGTGGGCCGTTGCCCGCTGGCTCGTCGCCGAGGGAATGGATGTCGACGCCTTCCCCGAGGGATATGGAAACGTGGGTAGCACCCTTGGCGATATCAACCCACTCAAACGAATTGTCGATTCCCGACAGAGCAAGCGGTTGGCAGAGCACTATCTGAGCGAGAGCTACTGGGGGGACATAATCGAATCATCCGACGATGCGTGGGAGCTCGCGGCCTGTCCGGTTGATGGAGCGCTTGATGCAGCTCTGTGGGATGCTTGGCTCGAATCGTTAGAAGAGGGGAGGTACACGGAATGTGTCGAAAGAGCGATCGAACGCCAAGAAGCTCTTGAGGTGTATCCGGACGATATTCCCTGGACGACGCTTTGGGAACAAGCCGAACAAGTAGCCGAGTTGGAATTGCGGTTTGCAGCCTGGGAAGAGCGGTCCCAGTCGTCCGACCCCTTTGACCAGTATGCCGATCAGGAAGACGGAACCTGGAAGATCGACTATGGGGTGTTGGAACTCGAGATCACAGGTGAACCCGAGCAAGATAGGCTGCTCAACTCTCACCCGGCGACGGAATCGCTCCCTGAGATTCGCGCTGAGCTCTTAGAGACGCGGTATATGAACTATCTTGAGGAGATGAGCGAGGAAGTTGTCAGCTCGTTTAGTATTGGATCGCCTCTGGCGGGGAAAGACGCAGCCTACGAGTGGTGGACTGACAACGAGCAGGATCTCGCAACAGGGGAAACAGTCGCCCTGTTTCTGATTGATGCGCTGCGATTAGACCTTGCTCGGGAGCTGGCCAACCGCCTTCGAGAAGACTATTCGATTGCCGAAGAGACCAGAGTTAGCACACTTCCATCGGAGACCAAATTCGGGATGGCTGCACTCACACCGGGGCGAGCCCACAGGTTCCGTGTCAAACTCCGGAATGGGAAGCTCTCTGTCGAACGAGGTGGCCAGCGTCTCGACAACAAAGGAAATCGAGTGAAAGTCCTCGAACGAGAGGGGTGGGACGTACCGGACGATCGCAATTCCGGGTGGCAACACCACCAAATCGCATACCACGACAAGGACATCGACGACATCGGTGAGAATGAACTCGACAACCCAGAGAGTCACTTCACCAGTTACATCGACGAACTCTACGATCTGATTACAGAGAAGCTAGAGAACGAAAACTGGGATCGAATCTACGTCGTGACGGATCACGGATTCGTCCTGCTCCCGAAGGGGACTACGATGGAATCGATTTCTAGCTACGACGGAGATGGAGAGGTCAAATATCGTCGCATTGCTGGAGAAGACATCGAGGACGCCGGAACGGGCGTCCGAGTTACGGGTCAGACACCCGGGACAGAATATCTGAAAACGTCAGTTCGATTGCTCGCGAAACCTCGGCAGTATAACAGCAAAAGTGGGCTTACCGACGCCCGCTATTACCACGGTGGGATCCTTCCGCAGGAATGTATGCTGAACTTCCTCCGAGTCGAGAAAGAATAGCACGCGGCGAGACAATTCGCTCGTGAACTTGATTAATAAGCGCAAATGAGTACTGTGTACGCAGATGGGCCACGTCTACTACCACCATCCCGGTGACAAGCAATTCTCTCTTGACTTCGTCCATCCGGATCCTGGTGAAATCGTTTCGCAGATCGTCGGTTACGATGATGACGTCGCAGTGAAGGTCCAAGCATACGAGACCGACGAAGAATTCTTCGTCGTCTATACGTCTCGCGTCGGCGGTGGGCCTGTTCGTGAGATCGATTTCAACCTGAATGAGTCACTCGCGAGGATGAGCGAGGACAATAGCACCATCGTCGTTCGGCTGCTCGAGATCTACCGCGCCCTCATCGCTCAGAACGAGGAGGAAGAAGGTGTTCCTGTCGAGGCGTACAAGAAGATCGACGTCGACGCGCTGCCGGACGTGCTCGATCGGACGTCGTGGGAGGGATCAGCAACAGCCGTTGCAGGTCGGCTTGCCTCGAACCTGATTCTAAAACACGCACTTCCGAACGCCAACCACCGGACTGCTGTCGCACTGATCCAGTTCTACCTCCGACGTCTGAATCCGAACTTCTCCATGCCGAAAACGTCCATAGAATTCGATCCAGAGTCATACGAC
This sequence comes from Natrialba sp. INN-245, assembly GCF_009807105.1. NCBI lineage: Archaea > Methanobacteriati > Methanobacteriota > Halobacteria > Halobacteriales > Natrialbaceae > Natrialba > Natrialba sp. INN-245. The sequence goes on from NZ_WUBV01000018.1 coordinate 19,353, forward strand.
TGGCGAGAGTGGGTGAACGAGTACATCAACGAGTCGAAACGACTGTTGACTGTTCGACGGAAGAACGTCCTCTTCAAGCACCTGTACCGCTTCGGCGCGAGAACACTTGAGCGGAAACACGCGGTCGAAATCGACTTGACCGCATATGAGCTGGATATGTACCCGAGTGAGGCGAAGATCGTCTATGCAGAGCAGCACGAAGAGCTATGGATCGAGTTCGTCGAGGAGGCCGTCGAACGCGCAGGGTATCCAGACCTGAAGGGAACGCCAGGGCTATCGAAAGCAGAGTTCGCTGAAAAGATTCGGAACCTCGACTAAGGAGTGCCGTTAGTCTTGGAGTGTGGCGACTGTTCGGCCCGTTTCCTCGGCCTCTTGGCTGCGCGACATATTGTATGTCGCCAGCGCTTCGTCAACCGCCTGGTCAAGATTCATTGATCAACCCAACCTTGGGTCTTCCGGCGGATAAACGCTTGCATCATCCCAGAAGATAGCCTCAACGTTTGTAAATTGACTCGCTGGGATTGAGCGTTCAAAAACTTCGTCTACACGGATTCAGAAAACCCCCTCACAAGAACTTTTCCTCGACACAGTGTACCTACCAGAACGGACGCTACGATGACCATGGGGTGGCGCGTCACGGCTACGCCGCTGACGCGCCGTTCATCGACACGCCACGAGACGCTCGATACCACTACGCGAAACGCTTCGGTATCGAGGCCAGCTACCGCCTATCCGAGCAAAGCATTGCAACGACATCGACGCAAGATCCGGTGGTACGGCTGTTGTACGTCGTGGTGAGCCTGCTGTTGCAGAACGTTTGGCGGTATCTCCACTGGGAATATGTGGCGACGCCCCGCCGTGGCGGGCGTCGCCTCTGGTCGTGGTCGTTCAAGGAATTCATCAATATGATCCGACGGGCAGCGTGGACGGCCCTCGCGGTGCGTCGGGCCGTCCCCGCAAACCGGCCACCGGACGATCGCTTCCACCGCTAAGCACCGACCGAGGAAGCCCTGTTCGTGAGTGGCAATGCCGTCGCGTCGGCGGCTGATCGCCGCCGACAGCGACAGCTCCCTCTTCGATCAGCGTAGTTCACCCACTTGTGATAACTCGTCAGGACGAAACTGGAGACTCAGATCGAATTAGCTGGTGACGCTTTGTGAGGTACTGAGGCTACTTTGCGAGAGGAATGAGGAGGCGGCAAGTGTGCACCAAGACGCCTCCTCATCGAGAATTATGCGTCGGCTCACTACACTGTTTCCCTCTGAGTTTCTCGAAGAGCACGCCGAGGAACTCGGCGTGGTCGAACGGGAGGGGAAGCTTCAGATTCCCGTCCTCGTGTGGGCACTCGTGTTCGGCTTCGCCGCAGGCGAAAGCCGAACACTCGCTGGCTTCAGACGCAGCTACAACTCGACAGCTGATGAGACGATCTCTCCCGGTGGCTTCTATCACCGGCTGACACCGTCTCTTGCAGAATACCTCCGCGACCTCGTCGAGGCCGCGCTCGACGAGGTCGCTGTTCCCGACGCTGTTGACGCTGATATCGACCGATTCAGAGACGTGATGATCGCTGATGGAACGGTGCTACGGTTGCACGAGTTCCTCTCTGATGAGTTCCAAGCCCGTCACAAGGAGCAGGCTGGAGCGAAGCTCCACCTGCTCCACAACGCTACCGAGAAGACGATTGAACGGATCGACGTGACCGACGAGAAAACGCACGACAGCACGTTGTTCAAAACAGGCTCGTGGCTACAAGGACGGTTGGTTCTGTTCGATCTAGCGTACTTCAAGTACCGCCGCTTCGCGTTGATCGACGAGAACAACGGCTACTTCGTGAGTCGGCTGAAGAAGAGCGCGAATCCGGTGATAACGGAGGAGCTACGGGAATGGCGCGGTAGTACATCAGAGAAGCTTTTGTGCAGCTGGAGCCCATCGAGTCAAGCGTGGTTGGTCGAGAGAAGGAGCTTGTGCGGCATCTGAGCGAAGAAGAACTAGAGCGGTTGCTGACCGAAGCTGATGACATCAAGGTGTACAAACGACTTGTCTTTCTGAAACTTTTGTACGGTGGAGCAACGCTTGCTGAGGCAGCTGGAGATGTTGGCGTCTCAGAAGGAACCGCCAGTAACTGGGTTGAGCGCTGGAATCAGGGTGGATTAGGTAAACTGACGCCGAACTTCGGGGGCGGCAGGCCCCCGAAGCTCGACGAAGCCCAACAAGAACAATTCATTGAGCACCTCCGTGAAGGACAGCCCTGGAAGAAACAAGAGATTCAGCACCTTCTTGATGAGGAGTTCGATGTCGAGTATCATCCGAACTATCTCCCAATGTTCCTCGACGATCTTGGTCTCCACTACGCTATTCCTCGTACAAAACGTCCTGACCGACCAGATAACGCCGAAGAGATCCTCGACGAACGCGTCGAGTACGCGTTCGACGAGGACGCCCACGACCACCCTCACAACAAGCAAGAAGACGACGATGACGATGAAGAATGGGACACTGATCACGACGTTTGTACTGATGGCGGTACTGTCGTCGGGTTTTTCGATATTTCGCACCCGCAACCGTGGGACAATTCTCAGCGGCTGTACACGGTTGATGAGCCACACATCACCCGGCCGCTGGTGAAGATCGATACACCAGCGGCCGGGTTCTATGCGCTCAACGGTGAGAGTGTGTTGTCGTTTCCACCGAATCAAGAGAAAGAGAAGATTTGTGCATGCTTCGAAAGGGTCCGCGAGCAGAATCCCGGCAAGCGGATTCTGCTCGTGTTAGATAATTTCTCATCACACGTGTGCAAGTACACGCGAAAGCGTGCACACGAACTCGGCATTGATCTCGTGTTTCTCCCAGTTGGATCACCGGATCTGAACCCAATCGAACCAGTCTGGAAAAGCCTCAAGTGGGAGTCTTCGCCGTTGATTGTCGACGGCGAAGACGAGTACCGAGCACTCCTTGATGACCTGTTCGACCAGCTGACCGAGAAACTGAGCTTCGCTGCATCGTGGATCGACAATCACCTCGGTGACTTCCTCAATAAGATTCGCTAATCACTAGAGCGCGTCTCTCTGCGGTATGACGAACGAAACGCGAGCGAAGCGAGCGTTGAGTGAGTCATCTGTACGTAACACTCTTGATCCGGTGGTCTTGCTTCTCGAGGGCAGACCGAGTCTTGTACAGCTGGAACGGCCGGTATCCCTGGAGTCCAAGGATTGGACAACTGAGATCGGCCTGACGGGGATGCGACGTGAACGATTGGTGGGCTCGATATCGGTGGTCCACGGAACACTCGAGAAGACAGAACGCGCGGGAAGGTGTACACACTGGTACGCTTGAGGAGACGATGTTACGGGGATGCGGATAGACGTGTGAATTGCTCGGATCGCGTAGGGCAGAGTGGAGTTGACGTGAAGATGACGCTCGAGGAGAGGAGGGCAGAAGGAGGGAGAAGATCGTGACGGAGGGGTGGAGTCAGAACAATGGTTGTGAGGGAGACGACGTCGTTGAGGAGATGTCTCGAGAAGAGAGAGGAGTGGCGATTTTGCGAGGGTGCGGATAGGCGTATGGGTAAGGGTGCTATAGAACGATTCTCCGTGCTGAATCTGTCAGTCAAATTCCTCAATCATTACAAAAATCGTTTCTACCACAACTACAGGAATACCGGCTTCTCGGCTTAATTCTACCATCTTCGTCTATTCGGCCCACACACACACACTAAGCCACACCGAGTACATCCTATAAGAATCGGCTCTTCCCTCTCCATCTGCCTGAATACATCCCCCCATCGGAGATACCATCAGTTCTTCTGGTATGCCTCAATACCTGCAAATGCCGAATCGGCGTCTATTAGATCAGTGGAGAGCTTCGGCGTCGTCGGAGAGAATGGCAGGGGGTGTGTGAAACGATGTTCGGACGGTCGCAACGGGTGTGGGCGGGTGAGTGGTAGTTCCCCGCTGGTTCCCCCTGGCGGTTCATTTCTGGGAAGCAGCAAACAAGTGTATTTTGGCTAAGGAAAAGGACACAGGGTAGTCGGTGGTACACGAGTGGGTTCCCCAGATCGATCCGTTTGATCGAGGAATAGAGATACAACTTTCGAGTACAGGAGACGATTCAGTTTGCCATTAGCCTCTAAAGCTCCGTTGGGGAAAACTCGATCTGGCCTTGTAAGAAGAGTCGGCGGAAGTCTGAAGTACATGGACTTCGAACAAGCGGGTATGACCGATACGGATCGCATTCGTCCTGACGGTGGAATTGACGTGTTGGATCCACCACCGACAGACATTATGGATGAAGAGACGCTCGATCCGGCGGCGCTTGCCCAGAACGCGCCCAGACTCGAGACAGTCGTTCAGCTCCTCAATCAGCCGGCACTGGCTCGTGTGTACGTCTATGTCTGCTATTGGGGCCCCGTTTCGCCGCCGGAGATCATGGACGGTCTCGAGCTGTCGAAATCGACGACCTACGAGTACGTCGACCAGCTCGTCGACCTCGGTCTCGTCGATAGGGATGACTCGACACGTCCGCAGCAATTGACGGCCGATCCGATCATCATCGTCGAGCAGTACGTCCCCATCGTCATCACGCCGACGGTCCTGCACGCACTTGCGCTCCAAGAAATCGACGAAGACGTCGAGTACTTCATGGATCGGTATGGTGCTGGGAAGCTCATCGCTGCGTTACGAGGTGCAGGGCTTCACTTTGCAGGAAAGACGACCCAACGAATGGTCGCGACCGATATCGACGTTCGCGAGACCGAAGCGATGATGATTATCTATGCACTCGAGCCAGCGCTGACTGTTGGCCGAACCCATGATCCGTTCTTTGAGCATCTGTTTCCGGATGTCTACGATCAGATGGACCTTCCTTCCCTTGACGAGGTAGATGGAGCCCCAGCAGAGTCGGATTCCCACGAGTGAGGACGTCGAATGAGCCAGGGGAATCCACTCTCTTCCGAACAGGACGTCTTCGTTGACGCAAACGTCTTCTTCGCGATCGGTCACCCATCGAATCCGAAATATGCCCGATTTCGGAGTGCTATCCGAAACGCTGGTGTCGTATGCAAACTTCCTCAGCGTGTTATCGGGGAGCTTGGCGGTTCAGAGACGGATCGCGTACAGACAGCTCTTGATGAAGGATGGGCCGAAGTCATCGATGCACCATCGCCGACAGACGGGGATGCCGTCGCAGCAAGCGATATCGCCACGAGAACGATCGCGAACGAAACCGGTAAGCCCGAACACAAGGTCGAAAAAACGGATGCGATTCTCGCAGGGCTAGCCATCCAGTACGTCAGAGATCGCTCGACAAAGAGCGTGGTCGTACTCACCGATGATAAGCCAGCTCGAAGAGGAATCGAAAATGCGGTCACTTCACAAGGCTATACTGACGTGATCTCCGTCTACGGATTGACAGATATCATTGGAGATGATTCCGGTGACTCGATGCGATTGATCTAAGTATCGCAACGATTCAGTTTCGCTCGGACAATTTCGTCGACAGACGATCGAGACGATCCTGTACAGACTGTTTGCGAGACTGTGTAGCATAGATAGAACATAGCGACTACACCCACACCTTCGTCCATATCAGGTCAATGTTGTTTGTTGGCAGTTCACAAGAATTGAAAGCCCCTGACGCGCTCGAGTCCCGCGACTCGCTGCGCTCCTCACACAGTTACGGTGCTTGCGTCGTCGGGGTTCCCCGAGCGCGTCAGCCCCTTTCGATCCCACCCACATGGTTCGATGGGGAGCTGTTTGAGGCGGCCTGATCGGACCACGTTACGGCCCGCCCCACTCGCCTCCTCTCCCTCCGCGTCGCTCGCGACTGACCAGTCCGGGCATGCGGGCGCTCTCCGCACCGCGAGCGCCCGTTCCGGGCGTGTGCCCTCGACGCCAGCGGGTAAGCCCGTCGGTTGCGCCCCTCGCAGGCTTTCGCGTTCCAGTGCTTGGTGCCGATGCGCGCGGCGAGCCACGATGCGCTCGCCGTGCTCTCGACAGTCGCACTGGACACGGACCTGCAGTTCGGGCCGGACACGAGCGGGCTTACTCCGCTGGCCGCTTGCTCCGGTCGCTCCCGGCGCGCGGTGCTGGATGGTAGGGTAGTGTCCCGCTCTACTCGCGCCTCAGGGGACCTGAAGGCGCGAGCGAGAGCGGTTGCAGGAGACGACCACAGTTGGGACTCAGAGGAGTTGAAGGTGAAGACGCGTTGGAGAGCGCCTTCAAGGTGTAAGCAATGAGTTCTACGAACTTCCGAGATCATAAAACTTCGGATGAATCGAGTGTCAACCAAGAGGCGGCTGCGGAGAAGACGGATGTCGGCGGAGATGTGGGAGATCCGTTCGCGGAAGACATCGTGGACGAGACGCCGGAGTTTTCGCCGAGTATCGAGCAGGAGACCCACACGAAAGTCGAGACGAACCACCCGGAGACGGTGGTTGGACGCGAGGAGAACGAGTTCGGACACCTGCCACTGGCACAGGAAGAGCGGATTCGGGCTCGAGAAGAGGAGCTCGAGTTGATCAGCGCGAAGGCGACGTTCGGACGGCAGGAGGAACGAGAGAAACGGACACGAGAGGTCGTGCTCGAGCAGCGCCGAGAGCGGCGGGTCGAACAGGCTGATCCCCGGCCGGAGCTGGAGCAAGCGCAGTTGGCGGAGGTCAACAAACAATCGGTGCGAATCACAGAGACGGTGCGTGGAGGTCCAAGCCGGGCGGCAGTGAGCCGTAGACTGGCGAAGAAGGTGACAGACGGGAAGTCGATGATCGATGCAACCCTCGAGGAGATGGACGAAGTGAAGGCCGAGTCGGGAACGATCGTGGACATCGCAGACGTGCCAGAGGTGGAGGCAGGCGAGGTAGACGTTGAAGGCGAGATCATCGAGTTGTGGGGGCCCTCGAAGGCGTCGATCAGCCAAGTGGGCCTGATCGCGGACGACACCGAGAAGATGAAGTTCACGATCTGGACCAACTCCTACCAGACGAACGTGAGCGAGGGTGAGACGGTGCGGATCCGGAACGCGGCGAAGAACTGGCACAACGAGCGGTGCAACCTGGCCGTGACCGGCTGGAGCCGCCTCGAGTTCCCCGAACGCGGGCAGTGGTGGACCCCGGAGTAGGCGAAACAGCTCTCTTTTTTGTGTGTCCGACCACACGCTCGCTTCGCTCGCGTCCTCCCCATCCTCCTCGCTTTGCTCCCTGTGGTCGCATCGCTCGTCCCTCGCACGTTCTGCGCGCTTCAGCGCCATTCATCGCGCGCCACCGCTGGCACGGCTCAGAGAGCATCACAGAGCCGTCCAGTCGGGCCGCACCCACAGCAGCAGAGAAGGCAGAGACGAGACCGCTCGAGTGACTGCTCAGTTCGACGCGATTGTGGCGTTATTTGCCCCTCACGAGGGGTAGAGGGACCAAAGATGACTGTGACAGATAGCACTCGCGATGTGGTTGCTGAGTTCAAAATCGAAGACGATCCAGCGTTCCAGAAGCCCGATCACGATCCGCACGGCGAACTGCCGGCTCTTGCCGCCCACTCTGGGGCGAGTTGCGACAGCTGCGGGACATACGGGCTGGTTTCGACGATGGCTTGCGAGGAAGCCACGATCCGAGGCGTCGACCTCCTCTGCTCGAAGTGTGGGTAAGATCGGCGACACGGTTCACGGTCGGTCGATGAACAGGAGTGGAACGACAACGCATCCGCCCAGTGGCGTTGTTCGCCCCCCTGAGAGGGGCAGAGGGTTCAAGAGATGTCGATACACGATCCGGTCAGCCGATCGGCAACTGCACAGAGACTCGAGACGGCGGAAAGCATTGACGCACGCTTTGGGGCGTGGGATTGTGAGCAAGGTAGTGTCCGTCCGTGGGGACTGGGCCAGCGGCAGCGTGTGCTCTCGTTGGTCCGGTTGCTCGCAGACGAAGCGGAGGAGCTGGCGTTTTCGACACCGATGGAGGTGACGATCGCACCCACGACGTCGTACCAGCCATCTTTGAGCTGGCGTGATCGCTTCGGCGGCACGTATCAAGTGGCTGTCTACCCGAACGCAAATCCGGACTGGGGATCGATCGAAGCCGAAGTCTCAACACTCGAGGAAGCACTCGAGGTCGCAGATACCGTCTGCAGTGACCTCGAGGAGAAATACGACCTGCTGACGGACGATGAGCGAGAGAACGGCGAGGTTGCCCTCTCGTCGCGGGGACCGAAGCCGATCGTCTGAGTCGAAAGCCTCGCAATGAACGCACAGCCGGTGGCGTTGTTCGTCCCTCTGAGAGGGGTGGAGGAGATCACAGATGGACTCACGACACGTACCTGGATACCTACGGCACCGCGCGTGGAGCAATCTCAGAAGCGTCGATCAGGATCAGTTGAGCAATGACGATCGAGAGAGGGTCAATAAAGCAATCGCGTTGCTTGAGGAAGTGGAGGTTTGATTCGTGTGAGCGCCGATGCACAACTCGCGGATAGGACTGACCGCGAGGATCCTTACGTTCCGTGCCCTCGAGAGCACGACCTCCCGGGTGGCGACCTCGCAGTGTCGAGCCACTGGGTCCACGGCGTTCGCGATGCAACTGTCGTCGCTGCCGAGGACCGACCGCTGTACCGCCTTCTCATGGATCTCTTCGCGGACGTTCAGGTCCCCGACTGCATGCCGGCCCGGCTCGTATCTGACTGTGAGGACCTCGTCGACGTGAAGCGAGCGGTCGAGAACATCGACCGCGGTCGTGCTGACATCGGCGGCGTAGGCTGGGGAATGGGCTACTGCTACAACGTTAGAGACGCGATCGAGGAGTACCGGGACCGCGAGCCGCTGACCCTCGTTGCGGTTGGTTGCTCGAGCTCGAAGTACGAGGTCGATGACCCAGTTCCGGCAGCGGACCTCTATCGCGGGGCCTACTGGTCGTGTAAGGACGACTACAGCGCCACGATCGGCGACGATCAGCGGATCATCTCGGCTCAGCATGCACTTCTTCGATTCGACGAAGAGATCGCGTACTATGAGCGAACGCCAGAAGACCTCGAAGGGATCCCGGTCCACTCGAGTGAGCGGCTTCCGAACGGGGAGGACGTCAACACGTTCCTCGATCAGTGGGCGCTCAGCGTTTACGAAGAGCTGACTCGTTGGCTTCGAGAAGCCACGGGTGGGATCGATCCACGAGATGTTTCGCTCGAGGTCCTCCTCGGGAGGAACTATCGTGACCCGCTCGAGGAGCGGGGTGTGTTCGACCGGCTTCGTGCCCCGGCCAATCTCGAAATCTCGTTCCCATTCCAGGAGGTGCCCGAGGCGCAGGGAGGAAACGGGAACCAGATGGGGTGGATGACCGACGAGGTCGAGAGGAAGTCGGTGTGACAGTGGTGACCCAACAGGTAGGAACAACGGACAAGGTGGGGACGAGGCTGTCCAAAGAATTGTGGGGATGTACGTGAGGTGACTGAGGGGCGCTTCTGTGATGCGTCGTTTCCAGCCCACCCATTCACCGCCTCCCACCCACTTCCAGGTTCCGGGCTGCTCACTGCGTTCGCTCGTTGCGCTGCCGGGCTTTCCCCGCTGCTTGACGCTCACTCTGGACAGCCGGTGGCGTTGTTCGCCCCTCACGAGGAGTAGAGGGATCAAAGACGATGCAAACTGCCAGCCGGATCACGACCCCACTCGCCGTTGAATTCACTACCGAAACCGATTCTGCCGTCGAGCATTCCCGCTTCGGCGTATTCGACGCCCCAGGTCACACCAACACGAGTTGTGACTACTGCGGGAAGTTCGGGCTTGTTCCGACACACAGCTGCGAAACTGCCTGTGATCTTGGCGTTCAACTGATCTGCTCCGAATGCGAAAGTACGTAACTCGAGACGATCGACCAGTCTAGCGGCAGTTACACCCGAACTATGTCTACATCACCATCAGCACATCCGCTCGAGCGACTTGAACCGACCCAGCGGACGCTCCAACGCGCCCAGTACGAAGCCTTCGAGTTCGAACTTGTCGCGCAGGGGGTCCTGGTTCGCAACGCCAGTCACGCGAATCCCGAGGACCACGAGTATCTGGTCACGCTCGAGGATGGCTTGCCGCACAGTTGTGCCTGTCCAGCAGACGAGCACTACCACGGGGCGTGCAAACACCCGCGTTGCAGTCGCGATCCGAACGCCCGTTCTCGAGGCTGCACGCAACGCACAGCGAATTCGCGAACTGCAGACCAGCGGGGTGCAGGCCACAGCAAATCTACCGGCGCCGTGAGTTACCCCACGAGTGGAACCAAGTACGAAGACGTGGGGTAACTCTGCCAGACCGATCAGCGTCTGCACGAACGCACCGCACGTGGTGTTGTTCTCACCCTCGAGAGGGATGGAGGGTTTCACAGATGTCACGAGCAGACGAGACGACGGCACAGCCAGCGGAGACACCCGATGAAGCGCAGTCTATCGGTGAGACGACGCCACTTCCACGACGGTTCCTCGCGACTGCCAGCGGGCCGGTTACCCGGATCACTGACCATGGTGACGAGACGACTGAGCGTGTTCGCGCCGACATCTCAATCGAGCACTCTATCGAGACGCTCGAAGAGTTCGCGACGTTCTGGGGCTTCCGCGATCTCCGCTGCTGGAAGCAAGCGGCTCTCGAGGCTCTTCTTGAGAGACAGGAACCCGACGCTGTGACGTACGCCGTCAACGAGGACGACCTCGAAGCGTGGGACGTCACGGTCGACGGACGTATTGAAGCGTTCGCAGGGCTTGTCGAGACGATGGCCGACTACACAGGACGAGATCCTTCTTGCCGAGATGCAATCCCTCATCGGATTGCAACTCGGATCACCGCTCTCACTGATGATCGCCAGACCACTGACCGCGTTCTCAAGGAATTCGCTGACGAGCTTTTCCGGGCAGAGCTGTGGGGGCATGGAGCGCACCTCGCTCTTTTGAACGTCAAACACGCCCACCACGAGTCGATCGAGCAGCCGGCCGCAACGCTTGCTCGCACTCTCAGTGACGACGGGGGTGAGGAGTAATGAGCGAGCAGTCGATCAAACTTGGTGACGTCTGTTTGGATCTCGCACAGGGGCGACCAGTGCACGTGGTCACCGATACTGGGCAGACGGTAGCCGAGTGGTCTGAGTCAAATAACTATAATCTGCTAGATAATTACGGGAACTCACGATTCGACACAACCAACGACGATCGCGTGTTCGATGTCGTCTACTGTTCGAGCCTGAAGTCCAGGCCCTCGAAAACCTACGCATATCCGGAGTCGCGGCTTGGCCGTATCGAGAGCGAGGCAGCCGATGCTGGCCGTCAGGTCGCCGATCGTGTGGTCGTCACTGTCCTTGAAGAGCTGTTCGAACGAGCAGCCACGGACGACGATGGAGCCGTGACCGTCCTCGAGCGCTATGCAACTGACGTGGGATATGAGGACGAGGCTGCTGAAGCGCGCGAACTGGCTGAGATCGACCGGATCATTGGAGGTGAGGTCTGATGGTGGCCGATCTGCTGACGTACGTCGATAATGTTGACGTACCCGAGAATACGCTCACCGAATCGCAAGTGTGGGCGCTTCGCCAGGGTGTTCAGACGGCGATCGATCGCGGTGACGAGAGTCTCTCGCTCCCATCGAAAGCACTCGCTCCAAGTCGATGGCATCATTGGGGAATTGGCGTCTCTGTCTGGCTCCACGACAGCGGTGTGGTCGTCCTCCAGAAAGATGGGGACACGATCGTGACCGATATCTCGATGCTCGAGCACGTTTCGCTGGTACTGGCTGGCGCCCACGGACAGGTCGGCCAAATCAGACGTGTGGATCCGAGCGAAGGCGAGACGTGAGATTCGATTCTTCGATCAACCCCGTTGACTGTCTCCATCGTAGGCTCCACGGCGACCGCGACCGCATCAATCAGTGACTGCCATCACACCGCACGACCGCGCCGCACGTAGTGTTGTTGCCTCCTCGAGAGGGGTGGAGGGTTTGAACCGATGCAACAGGTCAGAACCATCGACCGAGTGGTACAGCGAGCCGACTACTACGAAACCGACACGGGCAGAGAGCTGCGTCTGCGTGCAGCAGCCGAAGTGACTGTTTACACGGAACGGGTGGTGCCCGATGGCGGGATCACAGCCACCGAGACCACCCGGACCGATTCCGAGAGGCCGACGTACACGCGACATATCGAACCGCCGGAACAGGGCGGGAAGGCGTACGTCCGGTGTACCTACTGCAAACGTGAGCTGCTGGTCGAACTTGGTGGACGGGACAAACTGCCGCATGCGCCCAGCTGCCCGGAGGGTGAGTCGTGATGAGTGAGTCCACTGGATGGCCTGACGACCGAGTGCAGGCCGAACTCGAAGCAGTCCTGGCCGATCTGCGAACGCTCGAGGAGCACCTGGCCGAGCCGTTGACCCTCGCAGACTCGATCGTCGAACTCGAGGCGACGCTCGCCGTCTACGAGCAGACGGACGTGGGGGTCTGACGATGCCTGAGTGTTCGAACTGTGGCAGTCACGTATACTGACGAATATCCACGACGGGACGAGCCAACGCGCACCTGGATCGTGCCCGCGATCGCTCTCGAACACGTCTCCCCATCGGATCGCTCCGACAGGACTTTTCGTGAGAGGCGGACCCGTCGCGATCTGGAGTGTCGATCTTGTGGTGAGACGACGCGCCACACGTTTGATGGATTCGATAAAGTTCCAGTTCCAGAGTTCTCCGATACACCGATCTGGGAGTGTACCCGGTGTCAGTCTCTCCGACACGGCCCGGACCCTGACAGTCCCAGAGCGAACACGAATTACCAGTGAACGAGGAACTTAGACGGCGAGACTCTCTCGCTGCTCCAAGATGACCGTCAGATCAGCGGCACCGTCTCGTGGTGTTGTTTCTCTCCTCGAGGGGTGAGAAGAGTCCACGATGGCAGATACCGACCAAACTGACAATCCACTGATGCCAGCACAGCGCCTTGAGTCCCCGAATCCCCGCCTCATTGATGCGGGTATTGCGACGATCAACGACATGGAGACACTTCGGGCGTGTGTTGCCTATGAAAACAGCACCAACAACGCCTTCCGGTCCTTAAACAATTAGCCCGACAAGCTGAAGAACTCCGAGAGGAATCGTGATAAGTCCGCCGATCGTGACGTCCTCGACTGGCAGTGTTGTTTGCACCCTCCCAGAGGGGTGGAGGGTTTTACAGATGACAAATCGACCCGAGATTACAATTCAGCACCAGACAGCGTTCACCGCTGACGGTGATCTCGAACCAACTGAAGAAAGCGTTGCGACCTCGCTCGAGGATTTCGGTGCTGACGTCAGCCATCGCGAGGTCGAAACACGACTCGATCGCCCCGTGGCCAGCGAGTTCGGCGTCGACGACCGCATAGAAGTGCGCCACTCGGAGGTCGACGACACTGACCAGGCATCGCTGTTCGCGGATACAGCCGACGACCAGCAGACGCTGACAGGTGAGGACGCCAGCGCCCAGTTCCTCTTCGATTCCTCCGGTGAGAACAGTGACTAAGCCTTCCGAGCGCCCCCACAACGGCGAGCGAAAGGTCACACACCCAGACCCGAGAACACGCATACTCGCGCTAGCCGCAGCGACTCCCGATCCTCTAGTCGAAGGCAGATACACTCATGGTGATCCGTGTCCCCGCTGCGAGGCAGCGGTGTTGGCTGGACGATTCGATGAGAACGGAGAGCAGTTTCTCGAGGCGTGTTTCCACCTCTTCGTGCTCTTTCTCGAGGTCCTCGATGCTCTCGCGTTCGGTGTCGATCCGGTCACGGGTCTGTTCGAGTTCTGAGCGGGTGTCGCGAAGTTCGTCCAGTTTCTTCTCGAGGTCGGACCGTTCTTCACGTCGTGTCTCGACGTCAGTGTTTGCCGCTTCGAGTTCTTCTTCAGCGGTCTCGAGTTCATCCCGGAGTGATTCGATTTCGTCAGTCAGTCGTGTTCGCTTCGCCTCGAGATCAGGGAGTCGATCCTCGAGTTGGTCGAGTTCGTCGAGTTGATTGTCGAGTTGTTGCTTTTGTTGCTCAAGTTGCCGAATCTCGGCTTTGATCGCGTCGGTGTCGACTGGCCGCATGATCAAGTCTCGAAGGTCGTCACCGCGTGCGACGGCTCGGCGCGCCTCGTTTGACTCGATCAGGAAGGCGAACAGATCCGCGAGCTCCGGATCCTCGAGGTACGGATTGCCCTCAGTGACGATCGTCCCGTTCTGCCGGTGGAGTGTCTGCTGGTATGTTTCCTCGCCGAACTCGAGGGTCGCATTTCCCTCTTCGGCGTCGGCTTTGAGGCTCGCTTGGTTGCTCCCAAGTGCCGCCATGATGCCCTGGAGCAGCGACGTTCGGTTCGTTGCATTTCGTCCGGAGAGAACGGTGATTCCTTGCTGGAACGAAACCTTTGTTTCGTCGATGCCACCAATATTATTGACAGAGAGGGCCGCTTGTGCGGGAGGTTTCTGCTTCTCAACTGACTGGCTTGTTTCCATAGTACTGGATAATAGATTTCGTGTTCGCCCCCTCGAAGCGGGGGCGAACACGTCGAACCCGTGGAGAAACTCAAATTCAAGGTACTCAAACAGCGCCAGTGTCTCGATAGCCACGACATTAAAGAATTCGTCGATAGAAGCCTCATCTTGCATGGTATGGGAACTCGTGGGCACAGTTTCCACACCCTGCGTCCTCGTGTGTGACGCTTTCTATGACGCCCTCTTTCTCCAAGTAAATCCGCAGACAATGCAGCGAAACAACGGCGTAGTCGGCGAATCCGCCGCCACCCTTCGGGGCGACGGATTCGCCTCGACCACCAACAGCATTTTTAGCCAACGTCACGATCTTCCCAGTGAAGCAAAAAACTTTGGACATGAAGCATCCGCCGTTTCCCGCTTCAACTCCCTAGTTGCAACGGATCATCTCAACGCCGCCTTGCGATTCATCAGACCCGTCCGGATAAATCATCTAACGTAGATCTAATGAATCCAATATCACTTCCAATATGAAAGAAGCTACTACCCTGATTAAGAAATTCTCGTCTTTTTTCGAGATTTCCCCCCAGAAGTCCAAACGGAGTGTTATTTGTGTTACAGCATTCAGCAATTTGGTTAATGGCTTCTTCAAACTTATCTGAACTGTGATTTAATGGAATTTCCAAATCAGCGCTTAAATCATTGGCACCAATTAGAACAAATTCTAATCCGTCAATTGCGACTATTTCATCAAGATTTTCTATGGCCTCAGTGTTCTCCACCATCACGCCTAAATTGCAACTACTATCCTCTTGCTCCGTCCATTCAGAGTTGAGATTGCCACCCCAACGGCTCCCACGTCCAGCACTAATTCCTCTCATTCCTGGTTGGTTTTCATGGCTAAATTTTGTTGCTTTGACAAGTGTTCGAACCTCAGAAGGGGTTCGGACACGGGGAACAACAATATTCCTAATCCCGGAGTCAAGCACTTTGCTTATAAGACCGGTGAGTCCCAAAGCGTTACCAGAAGGTACCCGAACAATAGGTTCAATTTGAGTGTTTTCTACCGTGCGTGTAATATCTTCTAATTGCTTTGAATCCCAAATAGAATGCCCATTATGCTCAAAATCAAGAAACAGGTAATCTAGGTCATACTCCGCATATATTTCAAACACAGGCTTAGAAAAGAGCATTCCAGATGCTCCTACTAGGGGCTTTTCTCGATCGAGTAATCCGTTGTCTTCACGCATATTGCCTTCTATACTACAGAAAATAATGAACCTTATGGTCAAGGTATAGTTAACAAATGGGGTAATCCTCAACTAGTATTAAATGTTGTTCCTTTAAATTTGAACTAAATAGTACTTTGAAAAGTAACTTGCCACAGTCGAGACGAACCTGCAAGGCTCTGCTAAATGGTGAGTAACTATGAAGGACATTTGTCTTTAGCTAAGACTCACACCTCGGTTGTGTAGCGGTAGCGAGTGTCTCTTGTAACACTGGTCGTTGCTGGTGGATCTTCTGTGCGTCTTCGATCAGTCGTTCGAGCAGCGGTGACGGCGAGTAGCCGAGGTATTCTCCGAGTTCGTGGAGGATGAGTGGGCGTACGACCGAAAGGTCGCCGCCCAGCGTTCTGGCGGAAAGATGATCTCATCGTCCGCCTATTCGGTGACCAGATCGAGCAACTTACGACTTACCAGCAGTGACAGCAACGCTGCGTACAACAGAATTTCGACAACGTGCTTCTTGCTCGTGTCGAACTCATCCAGTTCGTACCGCGTCTTCAACTCACGGAACAGCAACTCCTCCTCCCACCGACAGCGATAGATCGTAGCTAGATCCGACGGCAGGAACTCGTCTCTCGGGAGATCGTGATATACAGGTGGTAGTCGTCGGCGTCCGCAACGAGGACGCCGACGACACGGAACCGCTTCGTATCACGTGACTGCGTGCCCGCGTACGGTCGTCGGTCAAACGCTACTTTGACTTCCACGTCGATGTACTCGCAGTGCACCTCATTAACGATGTCGTAGATCTGCTCGCCTTCCAAGGGAATGGCGCGAGAGTGGTTTGCGTAAGTTTTGAACACGCCCTATAACCTGCTCTGATCCCCTTTCTCTTGGACAGGCGTTCCCTCCATCTCGAAGGGTTCAACTGATTCGCTGATCACTCCCGCGCCATTCCCGTAATTCCCCCGTTACCACCGGGTTCGCACTCTCTTTCAGCCGACTCACGAAGTAGCCGTTGTTCTCATCGATCAACGCGAAGCGGCGGTACTTGAAGTAGGCTCAATCGAAAAGAACGAGCCGGCCTTCGAGCCATGATCCTGTGTTGAACAACGTGCTGTCGTGCGTTTTCTCGTCAGTAACGTCGAGCCGTTCTATCGTCTGATCGGTAGCGTTGTGGAGCAGGTGGAGCTTCGCTCCAACCTGCTCCTCTTTCCGAGCTTTGTACACCCCGGAGAGAAATTCGTGCAACCTCAGGACGGTTCCATCAGCGATCATCACGTCACTGAAACGGTCGACATCAGCATCAACAGCGTCTGGAACAGCGACCTCGTCGAGGCCAGGCTTGACGAGGTCGCGGAGATACTCCGCGAGAGACGGCGTCACCGCTGATAGAAGCCGCCGGGAGAGATCGTCTTGTCGGCGGTGGAATTGTAGCTGCGTCTGAAGCCAGCGAGTGTTCGGCTTCGCCTGTAGTGCTTAGGAGAAGTTATGCCTTGTTTTGCCGCTGATTGACGGTAACCTCAGACGCGCCCACAGGAAGATTCCGTCACATTCTCCCTGAAATAGACGTCGTCTGGTGATATGGCATTGCTCAGACGGCTAGCGCGGATGTGTCGAAGCCTTGCCAAACAGCACGTTGCCGATCCAGATGTACCCGCCGCGCCGAAGGGCGCGGACGGGTACGCCGAGTGGACTCAGATCGCGTTGATTCTCTTCCGCGTCGAACTGGAGAAGAGTCTCCGTGAACGCTCTTGATGCGATGAAAGCCTGCTAAGACCTCAGCGCATGGAGTAAGACTGGGGTGGCAAAGGCCGATGCTTCACAGGCGCAACAGAGCGCGTGCTCTTGATTGGCCGACGTGCCAAGGAAGCCACATCATGAGGCCAAGCCCGACTGCCTCCCGGGCAGTCGGGCGACGACCTCGAATAGGTGTCGCTCTACTCCATGCACCATCACTCCAGAGACAACCATGAACTACCTCGGAATCGACATCCACAAAGACGAATCGTACATTGCTGTCTTGGACGACGATGGCGAGGTTGTCGAAGAGATTCGCGTCGCAAACGCGAATCTCGACGAAATCGCTGAGCAGTATGCTGGCTCCCAAGCAGTGATTGAAGCTACCAGTAACTACTACACGATCTACGACACCCTTGACAAGTATCTCGACGTTGTTGTCGCCGATCCATACCAAACCAAAGCAATCGGCATTGCGGAGGTGAAAAACGACCGACTCGATGCGAAGCTGCGCAAGCAGCTTCGCCGAGCCGGGATGGTCGCCGAGAGTTACGTCCCACCAGGGGAGATTCGCGAGCGTCGCGCACTTGTGCGCGGACGCAAGCGACTCGTCGAGAAACGTACCGACTTCAAAAACGAAGTTCATGCTGTCCTCGATCATCACGGTATCGAGTACTCATGGAATCCGTTCAGTGAGGAGGGCCGAGAGATCCTCGCCGGCGAGGATCTCTCGATTGGGCTCGTCGGACGGAACCTGATCGAGTCGTTCCTCACAGTGATCGACGAACTCACCGCCCAGATCGAGAAACTTGAAGACGTAATTGAAGAATGCGCTGCGTCTCTTGAAGAGACGCAGCTGCTGATGACGATTCCTGGCGTGAGTTTCTACTCGTCGCTGTTGATCACAGCCGAGCTCGGCGAAATCGACCGGTTCGACCGAGACACACAGGTCGTGAGTTATGCCGGATTGGACCCTGTCGTCCGCGAGTCCGGCGACTCGCGGACTGAAGGAGGGATTTCGAAGCGTGGAAGTGGAAACCTACGTTGGATTCTCGTTCAGTGTGTTCACACAGCGGTTCACAGGTGTAACGATCCGTATCTCGGACGGTTCTACGCTCGGTTGAAGCGGCGGAAGAACCATCAAATCGCCATTGTTGCAACGGCACGGAAACTGCTCGTCTCGATCTATCACATGCTCACGCGTAAGGAGGTCTACGATCCGCCGGGGGTGAACGCCTGAGGACCGCCGATTCGGCGGTCCTCGGCGCGGGGTTTTCGCTGTCGTGAGCACCTGCGTTCGCATCAAGAAGGCTCCCGCCTGAGGGAAGGGTGATCAGCCGATTACGGTCCCTGCTAGGGGGTCTGCTTCCATCTACTGGCGAAACTGCAATAGCTCACCCAAAACTATACCATGACAACCGTGGTTTGTCTAGGTAGCAGGCTTTCATAGGTGTGAAGCACGTTGTTGGTGAGTCAGAGGATTCTTCGAACGATTTCTTTGAGAGCTTTTCGTCCGGATTTACGAAAGATTCGACGCCGGAGTTGGGAGGCTCTAAGATACGGAGTGAGTTTGTCCTTTGAGATGCCTCGATGCGGCGAGAGCCACCGTCGCTGTAATGAGTACGAAAACTTTTGTGAGTTAAGATCGATGAGCAAGTAATGGAACGCTCACGTCGAAAGGAGATTAAGCGTCACCTGACTGAGGAAGAAATCGA
>NZ_WUBV01000001.1:0-78135 GCF_009807105.1 Natrialba sp. INN-245
TGTGCGACCGTATCATTATCCGGTAGGACGGCTTTGCTGCTGGACACATCAAATTCGTCCTACCACTTCCTTGTGAAGCCTTCTGCACCACCGCCTCCGGCAGTGTCAATCGAATCGACGGGGATCGTCGCTCGAGCCGAGCAGAATGCGATAGACAACGTAGCCGATCAGGAGGGCGAACGCGAGCGTCGCGACCGTCTCTGCGAACCAGATGGCGGCGTACAGCGCCCTCGTGAGGATCCTGATGACGACGATGCCGCCGAAGATTGCCGCGACGAACGCGAGTCCGCCGAGTGCCGCGCCGATTCGTTCCATAGGGACACCGGATCGGCCACCGGAATGAATCCACCGCTGTCGTCTGGCGTCGGGCGACGGAATCGGTCCAGTCGGTACTCTATAGTAACAACTGAACCGATTTACACACTGATCGCCGATCCCTCTGGCGATCAGGTGTACAACGACGTGCAGTGGCTACTCTACTTCCACCGCGGTGCGGGAACGCTTTTTAGGGACCCGCTCGAACTTCCGGTGATGGAACTCGACGATCATGCCGAGGATCTCGCCTCCGACCTCGGTGTCGACAAAGAGGAGGTCAAATCCGACCTGCAGAACCTGATCGAGTACAGCGTCCCGATCGACGAAGCGAAAGGCAGCCTGCGCCGGAAGTACGGCGACGGCTCGAGCGGCGGCGGCTCCGCCCCGTCTTCGAAGGAGATCGGTGAGATCACGCCCGAGGACGGCAACGTCACCGTGACGGGGGTCGTCCTGACGGCCGGCGAGCGGTCGATCCGCTACCAGGGATCCGATCACGTCATCGTCGAGGGGAAACTCGCCGGCGAGACGGGCGTCATCGACTACACCGCCTGGGAGGACTTCGGCCTCTCGCCTGGCGACACGATCACCGCCGGGAACGCCGGCGTCCGCGAGTGGGACGGCGAACCCGAACTCAATCTCGGCGAGAGTACCTCGCTGTCGTTCTCGGAGGAGCCACTCGACGTTCCCCACGAGATCGGCGGCGACGCGCAACTCGCCGACGTACAGACGGGCGATCGGGCAGTCAACGTCGAGGTTGCAGTCCTCGAGTGTGAACGGCGAACGATTGACGGCCGCGACGGCGAGACGGAGATCTTGAGCGGTGTCTTCGGCGACGAGAGCGGCCGACTCCCGTTTACGAACTGGGAACCCGCCCCCGCGATCGAGGAGGGCGGACCGGTTCGCATCGAGAACGCCTACGTCCAGGAGTTCCGCGGGGTTCCGGAGGTCAACGTCTCCGAGTTCTCGACGGTTTCGGAACTCGAGCGCGAGATCGACGTCGGCACCGATTCGACCACGATGGAGATCGGCGACGCGGTTCGCACCGGTGGCGTCTACGACGTCTGCGTCGTCGGCAACCTCATTGCGGTCCGCGACGGCTCCGGGCTCATCCAGCGCTGTCCCGAGTGTTATCGGGTCATCCAGAAGGGGCAGTGTCGCACCCACGGCGAGGTCGACGGAATCGACGACCTGCGCGTGAAGGCGATCCTCGACGACGGTACCGGCACCGTCACCGCCGTCCTCGACGACGAACTCACCGAGCAGGTCTACGGCGGTACCTTAGAGGATGCCTTAGAACAGGCCCGCGAGGCGATGGACCAGGAGGTCGTCGCCGACACGATCCGCGAGCGGATCGTCGGCCGTGAGTACCGCGTGCGCGGTCACCTCTCGGTGGACGAGTATGGCGCGAACCTCGACGCGGAGTCGTTCAAGGAGAGAGACGACGATCCGGAGGCGCGCGCACGTGCATTCCTTCAAGAAATCGACGGCGTCGACGACCGTGAGGGGGTGGACGCATGAGCGCGAACGAAGACGAGGAGATTCCGGGCCGCGAGATCGCTTACCGGCTGTTCGCGGCGGAGTACGACGATGCGACGCTGTCACATACCGAAAGCGACGAGGAACGAGCGCCCAACTACGTCGTCTCACCGACCGGTGCCCGGCTGAACCGGCTGTTCGTCGTCGGGACGCTCACCGAAGTCACGTCGGTCAACGACGAAATGCTGCGTGCACGCGTCGTCGATCCGACCGGCGCGTTCGTCGTCTACGCCGGCCAGTACCAGCCCGACGAACTCGCGACGCTCGAGTCCCTCGAGGCACCCGCGTTCGTCGCCGTTACCGGGAAAGCCCGGACGTTCCAGCCCGAGGACTCCGATCAGGTGTACACCTCGATCCGACCCGAGAGTATCGCGACGGTCGACCCCGACACCCGCGACCGCTGGGTCGTCAGCGCCGCCGAGCAGACGGTCGAACGGATCGGGGCCTACGCCGGCGCAGCGGAACTCGAGGCAAGCGGGGACGACCTCACCGACGCGTTGCTCGAGGCGGGCGTCGAGAACGGACTCGCGGCCGGAATCCCGCTTGCACAGCGCCACTACGGGACGACGCCGTCGTATCTCCGTGCGCTCCGAGACTGTGCGATAGAGGCGGTCGAGGTCGTCGCGGGCGAGCGCGATCAGGTGTCGGGACTCGCGGTCGGTCCCGAGGACTCTCGAGACGACGGAACGACGTTCGACTCGCTCGCGGACCTCACGAGCGCGGACGTTACGGACCTCGACGTCGACGCCACGACCGACACCCCGACCGAGTCGGTCGCAGGAGCCGGCGACGAAGCCACATCCGGAACCGACCCCGAGTCGGCGACGAATCGAGCGTCCGGAGTCGAGGCCAGTTCGTCCGTCGTCGGCACGGCGTCGGCGAGCGGCGGTTCAACCACTGACACGGACGACGAGGCGCCATCAGCCGCCGTGGAATCCGGCACCGATTCCGGCGCCGAGTCCGTCGGAGCGGTCTCGAGCGACGCACCCGAGTCGGAACTCGACTCCGAGTCGACGTTCGAGACCGATTCGGAAGGCGAACCCGACTCGGACGCCACCGAGGCCGAACCCGATTCGGAAGCGACCGGTGCCGAACAGCGTACGAAACCGACGCAGTCGACGTCCGACGACGACGCGGACGAAACCGACGAATCCACCGGTGACGACGGTGGGACTGACGAGAGCGTCGCCGAGCAGTTCGACGCCGCCGACGAAATGTACGAGATGGACGACGAGGAGCGTGAACGACTCGAGGCCGAGTTCGGCACCGAGTTCACGACTGGAAGCGAGGTCGACGACCCCGGCAAAGCGGATATCGACGTTCCGGAGGACGGCGATTCCGAGGCGGGCGCCGATACCGCCAGTGCGAAACCGGAGGCGGCCACGTCCGGAGCCGACGGGAGCGACGAATCGGACGAACTCGGTGCGCCGCCACAGTCGCGACTGGAGGACGACCCCGACGCCGCCACCGATCTCGAAGCTGACGAGAACGCCGCACCGGCTGATTCCGTCGACGAACCGGCCGACTCGAGCGAAGACGGGGCGGCTGACGAAGACATCGGTGACGAGATGGAAGCCGACCCGGCGGCGGACGACGAGTCCGAGGACGACGCTTCCCTCGAGGATGTCGACCTTCAGGAACGAGTCGTCGAAACGATGGGCGACCTCGACGACGGCGACGGAGCGAATCGGGCGGCGGTGGTCGAGACCGTCTCCGACGAGACCGGTGTGGCCGCGGACGATGTCGAGGACGCCATACAGGACGCGCTGATGAGCGGTCGGTGTTACGAACCGGACGACGGAACGTTGAAGCCGATCTAGGGTATCGAATGGACGCCGACCGACCCACCACGAAGGCGCGCGTCGATCCCGTCCCGGGCGAACCGGCTGCGATCGCGACCGTTGGGTGCGAGCGGGCACTCCTCGTCGCCGACTATCACGCTGGCTACGAAGACGCGCTCCGGTACGAACGCGGAGTCGACGTTCCCGGACGAGCCCCTGACCGTCGGGAACGGGTACTTTCGCTCGTGGACCGCGTCGATCCGGATCGATTCGTCGTTCTCGGCGATCTGATGCACTCGATCGGCGACCCCGGCGGCGCCGAACGCGGCGAACTCGAGGTGTTGTTCGAATCCCTTCCCACGAGCCTCGACGTGACGATCGTGAAAGGGAATCACGACGGGCTGATCGAAACCTGGCTCGGTGACGGTGAGCCGACCGAGATCGACGGCGACGATTCGGCGAGCGGCGCCGATTCCGGATCCCCGGCCCACGATGGCGATGTGCCGGCCGGTAGCGGGCGCGTAACCATCGTTCCCGGCGACGGTGTTCGACTCGGGGGTCTCGGTGTCTGTCACGGCCACACCTGGCCAGCGCCGGACGTTCTCGAGAGCGACGTGGTCTGTCTCGGACACGAACATCCCTGTGTTCGACTCGAGGACGAGATCGGGGGGAGCCGGGTGGAACGGGCGTGGCTTCGTGGACGGATCGATCCGGGTCCGTTTCGTGATCGGCCCGAGTACGACGACGTCTCATGGCTCCCGGGGGGACGTGGACCGAAACTCGTCGTGGTGCCGGCGTTCAACGACCTCGTCGGCGGAACCTGGGTGAACGTCCCGGATCAGTCGTTTCTCTCGCCGTTCCTTCCCGACGGGCTTGCGGATGGCGAAGCGTACCTGCTCGACGGCACTCGTCTCGGCGCGTACGGGGCTGTCTAATCTTCGCCACCCGACGGCGACGATCGAGGGGAGACGGGTTTGAGCGTCGTCGTTTTCGAAACATGCAGCGTCGACGGCGGATCTGTCGTGAACTATTTCAACTCGCGGTGTAACACTCGCACGTATGAGTACAGGGCACGGAAGGGGGCGGCTTTCGAACCTAACGCCACAGGAGGTCGTGGGTGGGCTCTTGTTGGCCGGTATCGGGATACTCGTTCTCGATCTCGTTCGATTGGTCGTCACAGGTGAACTCCCCCTCGGTAGACTGTGGTCGTATACGTGGAACGGAATCGTCGACTCGCTGTACATCGGTCTCGCCGCGATCGGGCTTTCGATGACCTACAGCATCCTCCGATTCGCGAACTTCTCACACGGTGATCTCGTGACGACCGGGGCGTTCTCCGGATGGACGGTCGCCTATCTCATCGGGGGACTTGGCGTTGCGGATCTGAGCAGTCGGCTGTTGCTTCGGGCTGACGGCGGTGCACAGCCCGGAAGCGTCGGGATGGATGTCTTGTCGGCACCGATCGCGATTCTCGTCGGCCTCGTCATTTCGGCCATCGTGACGATTCTCGTTGCACTCGCCATCGATCGACTCGTCTACAGACGGCTTCGCGATGCGGGCGGCATTCCGCTGTTGATCGCGAGCGTCGGGGTCGCGCTGGCGCTTCGATATCTCATCGCGTTCGTCTACACGACCGACACGCGGATCGTGGTCGCTTCACCACCACAGCCCGAGTTGCCGGCGGCGATCCAGTCGATCGTTCCGATGGAAACGATCAATCTCCACGAGGCGACACTCGTCATCTCCGCACTCGCGTTGATCATCGGCGTTCACCTCCTGTTGCAGTACACGAAACTCGGAAAATCGATGCGTGCGATGTCGGACAACAAGGACCTCGCGTTGATCACCGGCATTCCGACCGAGCGCGTCATCTTCGCCACCTGGGTGATCGGTTCGGGGCTCGCGGGAGTTGCGGGCTATCTGATCGTTCTTGACCGCGGTCAGATCACGATCAACCTCGGCTGGTTCCTGCTGTTGTTGATCTTCGCTGCGGTCATCCTGGGCGGGATCGGCTCTATCTACGGTGCGCTCGCCGGTTCGCTCGTTATCGGACTCACGATCAACCTCTCGCTGGTCTGGATCCCTTCGGACCTGAACGAAATCGCGGCGTTCACACTGATGATTTTGGTACTGATATTCAAACCAGACGGGCTGTTCAGCGGGGTGGAAACAGCATGAGCGACGCATCCGACACGATCGACGAACTCCGGGCGAAGGTTACGGACAACGACCTCCCGCAGTGGGCGACGGACCTCCTGTTGATCGCCGGGCTGGTCGTGGCAACGTTCGGTGCGTTCGCCGTCGTCGGATTGCTGACCGGCGTCGGATTGAACGAAACCGTCGGATTCATGCGGCTAGTGACGTTCTTCGCGGCCGTCTACGCCCTCGTCGTCCTCGCGTTGAACCTCCACTGGGGGTATACGGGGATGTTCAACATCGGCGTCGCCGGCTTCATGGCCGTCGGCGTCTACACGATGGCGATCCTCACCGCGTCGCCGGATGGCTCGCCTGCCGGACTCGGATTACCGATTCCGATCGGCGTCATCGGCGGAATGCTCGCGGCGGGTCTCGTGGGACTCGTCGTCTCGCTTCCGGCACTTAGGGTCCGTGCGGACTACTTCGCGATCGTTACGCTCGGTTTCTCGGAGATTATCCGCCTCGCATTACTCTCGGGATCGCTTCGTTCCGTCGAGATCGGTGGGACAGAGTACGGAACCGGCGGCGGAAGCGGAATCAGTTACACGCCGGTCGACAGCGTGATCCCGTGGCTTTTGGACGTGCCTGGTATCGGGTTTGTGGGTGATCAGTTCTTCGCGATCGGAGAGATGGCCGGCATCCAGTCGTCGATCATCCAGAGCGGACTCTACACCGGCGTACTGATCGCCTTCGTCGTCCTGTTCTACCTCTTTCTCACCCGAATCGCGTACTCGCCGTTCGGCCGCGTGCTGAAGGCGATCCGCGAGGACGAACTCGCCGCCCGCTCACTCGGGAAGAACACAGACCGGATGAAGATCACCGTCTTCGTCGTCGGCTGTATGCTGATGGGGCTCGCGGGCATCCTCTGGATGGGGAGTCAGAGCCGCGTCAATCCGGACAGCTTCATGCCGATCGTGACGTTCTACATCTTCGTCGCGCTCATCATCGGCGGCTCCGGATCGAACACCGGAAGCATCGTCGGCGCGTTCGCATTCGCCGCGTTCCTCTGGCAAGGTCCCCGATTCATCAGGAGCATCGTTCGAGCTAACGTCGACGTTCGGAGCCCACAGACGATCTACGACGCGTTCCTCGAGCTAGCCTCGGGCGATCCGCTCCCGATGCTCGGCTACGTCATCGGAACGCTCGACGAACTCCGGTTCGTCCTCGTCGGCGTCGTCCTGATCGTGCTCATGATCTGGAAGCCGGACGGACTGCTCGGGCACAGAAAGGAACTCGCCGCCGCGACCGACATTTCGCGTCGTCCAACGGCGACCGACGGAGGTGAGACCGATGAGTGACGCCGAGACGAACGTCGGGTCCGACACCGTGGCCGATAACTCGGCGAGGACGGAGTCGGCCGAGGAGGTCACAGAGACTACCGGCCGACGGACGGTCGACGAGCCGATCCTTCAGGTCGACGACCTCGTCAAACGGTTCGGCGGCATCACCGCCGTCGACGGTGCGAGCTTTCAGGTCGAACGCGGAACCATCACCGGGCTGATCGGCCCGAACGGAGCCGGCAAGTCGACGACGTTCAACTGTATCACGGGCGTCTACACGCCGAACGAGGGGTCCATCGTCTTCGAAGGAACGGACATCACGGGTCGAGACCCCTACCAGGTCGCAAATCAGGGACTCGTTCGAACGTTCCAGATCGCCCGCGAACTCCCCGAAATGACCGTCTTAGAGAACATGATGCTTGCGCCGAAAAACCAGCTCGGGGAGTCGCTCTGGCGATCGGTCGCACCGATCGCTCGGCGCGACGTCGTCGAACAGGAAGAGGAACTGCGCGAGCGCGCGTGGGAGATGCTCGAGTTCTTCGAGATCGACCATCTCGCCGGCGAGTACGCCGGCAACCTCTCGGGCGGACAGCGAAAACTGCTCGAGATGGCACGGGCGCTGTTGACCGATCCGGAGATGCTGCTGCTGGACGAGCCGATGGCAGGCGTTAACCCCTCACTCGAGAAGAAACTCCTCTCTCACATCCACGAACTCCAGGATCAGGGCTACACGTTCCTGCTCGTCGAGCACGATATGGACGTCATTATGAACCACTGCGAACACGTCATCGTCATGCACCAGGGAACCGTCCTCGCCGAGGGCGAGGCGGCAGAGATCAAAGCCAACGAGGAAGTGATCGAGGCCTACCTCGGAGGTGAGATCTGATGGCGTTACTCGAGGTGTCGGATCTGGACGCCGGCTACGGCGATCTCCAGATCCTAGAGGGTGTCGACCTCGACGTCGCCGACGGCGAGTACGTCACCATCGTCGGCCCGAACGGTGCCGGCAAATCGACGGTGATGAAGTCGATCTTCGGGCTGACGAAGTATATGGGCGGCTCGATCGTCTTCGACGACAGCGAGATTCACGGCTACCGACCCGAGGACATCATCCAGACCGGCGTCGGCTACGTCCCCCAGAACGACAACGTCTTCCCGTCGCTGTCGGTCATCGAGAACCTCGAGATGGGCGCCTACATCTTAGACGAGGTTCCCGAGGACCGCCTTGCGACCATCTTCGATCGGTTCCCGATCCTGGCGGAACGACGCGATCAGAAGGCCGGAACGATGAGCGGCGGCCAACAGCAGATGCTCGCGATGGGCCGGGCGCTCATGCTCGAGCCGGATCTGTTGATGCTCGACGAGCCGAGTGCTGGTCTCGCACCGGATCTGGTCGAGGACATGTTCGATCGCATCGACGAGATCAACGACGACGGCACCGCCATCCTGCTCGTCGAACAGAACGCAAAGGAGGCGCTCCGGCGCTGTGATCGGGGCTACGTCCTCGTCCAGGGCCAGAACCGGTACGAGGACAGCGGCGACGCGTTGCTCGCCGACGACCAGGTTCGACAGGACTTCCTCGGCGGATAGCGGATTCCGCTCGAGGCCGTCGCCGATTTTCGAAAGCCATCCCGATTGCCGCGTTAGCGCTTCGCTTCGACGCCGACTTCGTTCTCGAACCGCGAAAAAAACCGTTGCATGAACTCCCAACGGGACGCACCGAGACGTCGGTCGGGTTCGGTGTACATCACGTCCAGGCGCTCCGTCGCCCACTCCCGGAGAAGGGAGATGTCCGGAACGTCGGGCGTCTCCGTCCCGGGAGCCGACGAGTCGTCGATCACCGCGTAGCGCTCGCCCGCCCTGCCCGCTCGCTCGCCGACGATACAGGCCAGGCGGACGATGCCGACTGCGCCGGTCGTGTCCAGTTTGTCCGCATCGAAGAGTAACTTCGCCTCGAGCGTCTCCGGCTCCGGCGAACTGGATCGAATGCTGTGCGTTCGGATACAGTGTTCGACGGAGTCGATGTCGTCGGTTGGAACGCCCTCCCCCTCGAGGAGGGTCCTCGCCTCTGTCCCAGCCCACCGATCGTGATCGTCGATCTCTCCAGACCGCTTCCGGGGCCGGCCGATGTCGTGGAGCCACGCCGCTGCGGAGAGGCTATGCCGATCGACGTCCTCTTCGCTTTCGTCGGCCAATCGGAGGGCGACAGTTCGAACCCGGTTCGCGTGGAACTCGTCGTGTGCCGGGAGCGCGTCGTCGTAGTACGGGAGCGA
This sequence comes from Natrialba sp. INN-245, assembly GCF_009807105.1. Taxonomy (NCBI): domain Archaea; kingdom Methanobacteriati; phylum Methanobacteriota; class Halobacteria; order Halobacteriales; family Natrialbaceae; genus Natrialba; species Natrialba sp. INN-245. Next base: position 9,382 of record NZ_WUBV01000001.1, read on the forward strand.
TAATTCGCGAGAAAGGGCAGGTAATCCAGCGGACATTCGTACGTGAGAAACGATACGTTACCGCCATGTCGGTTGTGAAACGAACCTCCGACGAACGGAACCGGACGCTCCGTTCGAAAGCGTTCGCTCGAGGAGGTTCGAACCGTCGAAAAAACTGTCAGGCTCGGATTGGTCGAGTTAGGACTCGAACTCGATCGTCTCGGTGATGTGGTAGCCGTCCTCGTCGAACTCGAAGAGGTCGTACGTGACTGCCTCCATGTCGCCGTTTTCGTCGAAGTTGACGACGCTCGAGGCGCCCTGGTACTGGATCTCCTCGCCGTTTGCGGCCATGTCGAGGCCGTCGGCGAGGTTGCTCGGACCGATCTCCTCGCCTCCCGGGTTGGCGACCTCGCGGATCTCCGCGCTCACGGCGGGACCGGAGAGATCGTCGGCTCTGAGCTGTGCGAGGATGTGCACGGCAGTCGCGTCGTAGGCCTGGCCAGTGAAGACGCCCGGGCCGTCGCCGTACGTGTCTTCGTACAGGTCGTTGAACGTCTCCGCTTCCGGCCCGCGAGCGGACGGAGCCGTCCCGATCACGTTCGACATCGGGTTGTCGACGTTGCCGGGCAGTGCGTTATCCTGGAGCCCGTCGGGCACCATGATCGTGTGATCGTTGTCGAAGTTGATGTAGTAATCGCGGAAGATCTGCTCGCCGCTGTCGGGGTAGCCGACGATGACCATCAGATCGGGATCGTCCGCGAGCGCACTCTGGAGTTCGGAGTCGTAGGACGGCTGTTCGGGCTCGAACGCAACCTCCTCGAGAACCTCCCCGCCGAGGTCCTCGAAGTTCTCGACGACCGTGTCCTGTAGGCCCTGGCCGTAGTCGTTGTTCAGGAAGAACGTAGACAGCGTCTCCGCACCCTCTTCCTCGTAGGCGATCTCGGCCATCGCCTCTCCCTGCCAGGCGTCACTCGGCGCCGTGCGAAGCAGGTAATCGCCATCCATGTCAGTGATGTCCGGCGACGTACTCGCCGGCGAGATGCCGACGACCTCGTTCGGGAAGAAGATGTCTTCCGCGACGGCGATCGTCACGGCCGATGACGCGGCACCGGTGACCGATGGGTAGCCCGCGTCGGCGAGTGCTTGTGCACCACTGATCCCCGCCTGCGGGTCGGTCTCCGTGTCCTCCTCTCGGATGTCGATCTCGTAGGCAACGCCCTCGTCCTCGAGTTGACTGCCAGGAAGGATCGCCGCGTCACGGATCGGCGCGCCGAGACTGCCGAGGTCACCCGTCACGGGGAGCAACGTTCCGACCATCACGTCGGGGTCGTCGCTGCCACCGTTACCGTTCCCACCGTTCCCATTTCCACCGTTACCGTTACCGTTACCGCCGTTTCCGTTACCGTTTCCGTCGAGACAGCCCGCAAGCGCGATTCCGGTTCCAGCACCGATTCCACCAAGCACCCTTCGTCTGCTGACATTCCGTGCCATATGCAAGCCAATGGTGAGTATGAATATAAAGTGTTTGTGTGAGCAAGCGAAACCGGAACTCGACACTCGCGGTGTCGGTTTCGAATTGCAGAACGCTTTTCATTTGCCTCGCCGTTTCTTCCCGCGATGAACGACGCAGGGAGAGGGCACCCATGACGATGGAAGATCGTATCGACGAACTCGAGGAACTCCGCGAGGAGGCTCGTCTGGGCGGTGGCGAAGAGCGGATCGAGAAACAACACGAGAAAGGAAAGATGACGGCCCGCGAGCGCATCGAGTACTTCCTCGACGAGGGAACGTTCACGGAGTTCGATCAGCTTCGCACCCACCAGACGAGCCAGTTCGGAATGGAAGAAAAGAAGATACCGGGCGACGGCGTCGTGACCGGCTACGGCGAGGTTGACGGACGAACGGTGTTCGTCTTCGCCCACGACTTTACGATCTTCGGCGGCTCGCTCGGCGAAGTCTTCGCCGAGAAGATCTGTAAGGTAATGGACAGCGCGATGGAAGTCGGCGCGCCGATCATCGGACTCAACGATTCGGCGGGGGCCCGGATTCAGGAAGGCGTCAAGAGTCTCGCCGGATTCACCGAGATCTTCCGCCGGAACCAGGAGGCAAGCGGTGTCGTTCCCCAGATTTCGGCGATAATGGGTCCGTGTGCGGGCGGTGCCGTCTACTCCCCCTCGATCACCGACTTCATCTTCATGGTCAAAGAGACCAGCCACATGTACATCACGGGCCCCGGCGTCACCAAGACCGTCACCGGCGAGGAGGTCACCCACGAGGAACTCGGCGGGGCGATGACACACGCCGGCAAAACCGGTGTGGCACAGTTCGCCTGCGAAAGCGAAGAACAGGCACTCGACGACATCAAACGTCTCCTCTCGTATCTCCCACAGAACAACGTCGAGGATCCACCTCGAATCGACCCGTGGGACGACCCCGATCGGCGCGACGAGCAACTCAACGAGATCGTTCCGCCGAGTCCGCAGAAACCCTACGACATCGTCGATGTCGTCGATAGCGTCGTCGACGAGGGATCGTTCTTCGAGGTCGCCGACAAATTCGCACAGGAGATCGTCGTCGGCTTCGCCCGCCTCGATGGCCGGTCGGTCGGGATCGTCGCCAACCAGCCGCGGGTGAACGCCGGCACGCTCACCGTCGACTCCTCGATGAAGGGGTCGCGGTTCGTCCGCTTCTGTGACTCGTTTAACATCCCGATCGTCACCTTCGTCGACGTTCCCGGCTACATGCCGGGTACGGACCAGGAACACCGCGGCATCATCCGCCACGGTGCGAAACTGCTCTACGCCTACGCCGAAGCGACCGTCCCGCTGCTGACGGTCATCACTCGGAAAGCCTACGGCGGGGCCTACTGCGTGATGGCCTCGAAGAACCTTGGCGCGGACGTCAACTACGCCTGGCCGACCGCCGAAATCGCCGTTATGGGCCCACAAGGTGCCGTGAACCTCCTCTACCGCGACGAACTCGCCGAGGCCGAGAACCCCGACGAACTCCGGGACGAACTCATCGAGGAGTACCGCGAGGAGTTCGCCAACCCCTATACGGCGACCGATAAGGGCTTTCTGGACGACGTCATCGTCCCCACCGAGACCCGCCCGCGTCTGATCGACGACCTCGAGATGCTCGAGACGAAACGCGAACAGAATCCGGACAAGAAACACGGCAACATCCCGCTCTGATGACGACACACCAACAGTCCGAAACCGACCGCGAGGGCGCGTCGAGTCGCAACGGGGAGGAAACGCCGGATCCAGCCGCGTTCGACTCACCGCGTGCGGACGACGACACACGGCTCTCCCTCGAGATTTCGGCCGACGTGGACGACGACGAGGCGGCTGCGATCGCCGCCGCCGTCGGCGCTCACCTCCACGATCACGCCCGTGCGGCCGCGGCGGCTGCCGCCTCGAGCGAGGAGACGTGGGACGAAAAGCGGTGGTCGTTCGCCGGTCGAATCCGCGCCCAGCAACAGCGGACGGTCCGTATCCCCCGGGAGGCACCGACGGATCCGTGGAGCGCTGCCGGGCGAACCGACCGGTTCTGAGACGGATTGGTGTACCGTTGTACCGTTGAACCCACAGACCGGTCGCGGGTTCGGCGGTCCCGACTGACAGGAAACCGTATGATTGCCGGCCGATCGCTCACCGTTCCGTGATCGGCCGATACAGGCCCATCGCAGGCCGTATGAGTTGGACGTCCGACCTGAGTCGGGTTCGATTCTCTCCGACAGGCGAGATCCGGTGACTCGTTGGGTTGCGAAAAAGTAAGGTAGTCGCCCCGTGACGGTTTCGAAAAGGATGTTCAGGAAGGTTCTCGTCGCGAATCGCGGAGAAATCGCGATCAGAGTGATGCGAGCGTGTGAAGAACTCAACGTCGGAACGGTCGCCATCTACTCCGAGGCGGACAAAGATGGCGGGCACGTCCGCTACGCGGACGAAGCCTACAACGTCGGGCCGGCTCGCGCGGCCGACTCCTATCTCGACCACGAGGCCGTCATCGAGGCCGCCTGCAAGGCCGACGCCGACGCCATCCACCCCGGCTACGGCTTTCTCGCGGAGAACGCCGAGTTCGCGGGGAAAGTCGAGGAGACCGACGGGATTACCTGGATCGGTCCCTCGAGCGACGCGATGGAGTCGCTGGGCGAGAAAACCAAGGCCCGGTCGATCATGGCGGAGGCGGACGTCCCGATCGTTCCCGGCACGACGGAGCCGGTCACCGACCCGGGGGAAGTCGAAGCGTTCGGTGAGGAGTACGGCTACCCGATCGCAATCAAAGCCGAAGGCGGCGGCGGCGGGCGAGGAATGAAGGTCGTCCGATCGGCGGACGACGTCGAGGATCAACTCGAGAGCGCGAAACGCGAGGGCGAGGCCTACTTCGACAACGATTCGGTCTACCTCGAGCGCTATCTCGAGAACCCACGTCACATCGAGGTCCAGATTCTCGCCGACGAACACGGTAACGTCCGCCACCTCGGCGAACGTGACTGTTCGCTCCAGCGTCGCCACCAGAAGGTGATCGAGGAAGGGCCGTCGGCGGCGCTGACGGACGACCTGCGCGAGCAGATCGGCGAAGCCGCCCGCCGGGGAGTCGCGGCGGCCGACTACACGAACGCCGGGACCGTCGAATTCCTCGTCGAGGAAGACCCCAGTCGAGGCCCCGACGAGCTGCTCGGTCCCGAGACGAACTTTTACTTCCTCGAAGTCAACACCCGGATCCAGGTCGAACACACCGTCACGGAGGAGATCACCGGACTCGACATCGTCAAGCGCCAGATCCGAATCGCCGCCGGCGAGGAGATCGACTTCGAGCAAAGCGACGTCACGTTCGACGGCCACGCCATCGAGTTTCGGATCAACGCCGAGAACGCAGCCGAAGAGTTCGCTCCGGCGACTGGCGGCTCCCTCGAGACGTACGACTCGCCGGGTGGAATCGGCGTTCGTCTCGACGACGCGCTTCGACAGGGAGACGACCTCGTGACCGACTACGATTCGATGATCGCGAAGCTGATCGTCTGGGGCGAGGACCGCGAGGAGTGTCTCGAACGGTCGCTTCGTGCACTCCGTGAGTACGAGATCGATGGGATCCCGACGATCATCCCGTTTCACCGCCTGATGCTTTCGGACGAGCGGTTCGTCGAGAGCACGCACACCACGAAGTACCTGGACGAGGAACTCGACGAGAGTCGGATCGCCGACGCCCAGGAGCAGTGGGGCACCGACACCGAATCCGCCGACGGTGACGACGAGGAGACGGTCGAACGGGAGTTCACCGTCGAGGTCAACGGCAAGCGGTTCGAGGTCGAACTCGAGGAACGCGGCGCACCCGCGATCCCGACCGGCGACGTCGACACCGGAAACTCGGCCGGTCCACCCCAGCCCGCCGGCGGGAGTCAGGACGAGTCGACGACGGACGTCGCCGGCAGCGGGGAGACGGTCGACGCCGAGATGCAGGGAACGATCCTCGATATCGAGGTCGAGGAGGGCGACGAGGTCGCCGCCGGCGACGTCCTCGTCGTGCTCGAGGCGATGAAGATGGAAAACGACATCGTCGCCTCCACGGGCGGCACCGTCAGCCAGATCGCCGTCGCGGAAGGGGATAGCGTCGACATGGGAGAGACGCTCGTCGTCCTCGAGTGAGACGAGCCGGGTCAGGCCCGAGCGAGACGACCCGGTTCGGGAAAGCGACGGCGCTGGTTCGCTCGAACACACAGATTGCACGCCGAGTCGGCGTTTTCGGTGGACACACGTGACACCCACACGGACGCCCGAAGCCGAGGACGCTGTTCGACTGGCACGCCGTCGACGTCTGTCTCGAGTTCTGGGGAACGACCGGATCCCCCGGTCCGTGAGAACAGTCGACACGGTCATGCGCGTTCCAACACCTTTGTATCGGAGGGTTTCAGAGTGTGACGTATGACTGAAAACGTCGTCGTTCTCGGTGCCGGGTACGCCGGTGCCGGTGCGATCAAGACGCTCCAGTCGGAACTCGGGGGCACTGTACGGCTTACCTGGATCGCCGATGTCGACTATCACCTGGTTCTACACGAATCCCATCGCGTGATACGAGATCCGGACGTCAGATCGGACATCACCTTCTCCGTCGACGAAATCGCCGACCCATCGACCAGATTCATCCAGGACGAAGTCGTCGGGTTGGACCCCGAGGAACAGGTCGTCGAACTCGCCGAAAACGACGACGTCGACTACGACTACGTCCTCGTCGGACTCGGAAGCCAGACCGCCTACTACGGCATCCCCGGTCTCGGCGAACACTCACTGACCCTCAAGAGCCTCGACGACGCCCTCGAGATCCACGAGGCCGTCAAGGAAGCGAGCACGAACGCCACCCGTGGCGAGCCCGCACAGGTCGTCGTCGGCGGTGCAGGTCTCTCCGGTATCCAGACCGCCGGCGAGATCGCCGAGTTCCGCGATGCACACCGCGCACCGATCGAGATCCACCTCGTCGAGGCGCTCGACGAGATCTTCCCCGGAAACGACCCCGAGATTCAGCAGGCGCTTCGTGACCTCCTCGAGGAAGCCGCGGTTCGGATCCACACGGACGATCCGATCACCGAGGCGACGGACGAGGTCATCCACTTCGACGAGGGTGACCCCCTCGAGCACGACGTGTTGATCTGGACCGGCGGGATCACCGGCCGCGACGCGATGGACGACGTCGACCTCGAGAACGAACACAACCGCCTCACGACGGAGGCGAACTTCCAGACCTCCGACGAGCGCGTCTTCGCGATCGGCGACTCGGCGATCATCAATCAGGGCGACCAGCCCGCACCGCCGACGGCCCAGGCCGCCTGGCAGGCTGCCGACGTGGCCGGGGAGAATATCGCTCGAGCGATCGAGAACCGCCCGCTGAAGACCTGGGAGTACGACGACAAGGGTACCGTCGTCTCCGTCGGCGAGAAGGCCGTCGCACACGAAGTCAAACCGGCGTTCGGCGTCTCCCTCCCCGTCGATACGTTCGGCGGCTTCCCGGCGAAGAACCTGAAGAAGATGATCGCGGCCCGCTGGATCGCCGACATCACCTCCTGGAACGAAGCCCGACAGTCCTGGTCGTCTCTGTAGGTTCCTCGAGCGAGCGTTCGAGTCCCGTCACAGCCGACTGTGCTCGCGAAGGCCACTCGCACCGACTGATCGCTTTCTCTGATTGATCGCTCATTTGGTCACAGCCGACTGTGCTCGCGAAGGCCACTCGCACGAGTGAAATACGAGACGTGGTAGACCGACAGCACGGTCCAGACGACCGGTGCGGCGACGACGAAGACGAGAAACGCGAGCGCGAATGCAGCCAGAAACGCGATATCTTCTGACATCAGCATCCCGCCCACTACGCCACCAGCGACCGCAGCGAGTACGGCGAGGACAACCGGAACGTACGCGAGGATCCCTCGTAGGATCGTGTAGCCGACGACACTGATCGGGTTCGAACGAGCGACCGACATCGACGTCTTAAACGAGTCGATCACGCCGACGTCTCCGACGACGATCGCGGCGTCGAAAAACTGGATGGCGACGGCGATCGCGGCGACAACCAGCACGACGGCCGCCATAACGAGGACGAACCCGATCCCGAGCGCGCTGCCGACCGCCGGATCGGCACCCGCCGACAGATCCGCACCGACGATCCCGAACAGAACAAGCAAAACGATCGCGATGGTGATCGCGAACATGAGGACCATATAGCCCACGAAGAGGACGGCGAACGCGCCGACCATCCGCTGCCAGTACTCCTCTAACCCTTCGATCAGGTGATCGAACGAGGGTGAGCCTCGAATGCCTTCGGCGGCCATCGCCAGCGTCCCAGCGAGCGCAAAGGCAGGGACGATCCAGACGACTAACGCGAGAAACATTCCGACGAACGGGATCGAAGTGAGCGCCATGTAAGCGATCGTGCTGACGAGCCACGTGATCCCGATTCCGGCGATCAGTATCGGCTCGTCGAGGACGGTTCCGATTGACTCTCCGAGCGATGATATCGCATATCCCATTGTAATTCCAATCGGAACTCGTCTAGCATATAACTTCTCATCTCCAGGTTCTCGGAGCCGTTTCGCGCGCGATTGCGGACATCCCCGGCTCGAGCGATGCATCGGTCGTCGGGACCGACGACGCCGGCATGTAGACTATCGAAAATCAGTATTGCCACACCCGAAATCGAGTCGTGGGTACACCGGTTCGTACGGACCGCGACGACTCGGTACCGGTCGATCGCTTGCCGGTCTGCGTCCGACCGGAAATCAGTCATCGCAGACCGTCTCATACGGTTTACTGTCAGTCGGGACCGCCGAACCCGCGACCCGTCTGCGGGTTCAGCGGTAACACGTTAGGAATCCGTATCAGACGATCGCTACGACTCGTCGTCCTCGTCGTCCTCGTCGAAACTCACGTCCTCGAAGTCGGCGTCGACGAACTCCTCGCCGTCGCCTGCGTCGTCGGCACCGGGGTTCGGTCCACCCATATCGCCCATGCCGCCCATGCCGCCGGGCCCTGCGCCCGCACCGGCTGCACCCGCACCGCCGGCCCCGCCTGCGGCACCGGCCTGTTGCTGGTAGACCTGTTTGCCGATCTCCTGGAGTTCGCCGCTGAGTTCCTCGACCGCTTCCTCGATCTCCTCGGCGTCGGCCTCGTCGTCGTCGATCGTCGCCTCGAGGTCCTCGATACCCGCCTCGATCGACTCGCGGAGGTCGTCGTCGACCTGCTCGTCGTTTTCCTCGAGTAACGTCTCGGCGCGCTGGATCGTCGCCTCGGCGGTGTTGCGAGCCTCGATGCGGGCACGCTTCTGTTCGTCCTCCTCGGCGTGTTTCTCGGCCTCCTCCTGCATGCGATCGATCTCCTCGTCGGAGAGACCAGCGCCGCCCTCGATGGTGATCTCCTCGCTCTCGCCGGTTCCTTTGTCCTCCGCGGAGACGTTGACGATGCCGTTCTCGTCGATCGAGAAGGTGACTTCGATCTGGGGCGTTCCCGCAGGTGCCGGCGGAATGCCCGTCAGGTGGAACTCACCGAGCTGTTCGTTCTTCTCGGCGAGTTCGCGCTCGCCCTGGAACACCCGCACCTGCACGGAGGTCTGGTTGTCGGCCGCCGTGGTGAAGATCTTGCTCTCCTCCGTGGGAATCGTCGTATTCTTCTCGATGAGGCGCTCGAAGAGGCCGCCTTTGACCTCGATACCGAGCGAGAGCGGCGTGACGTCGAGCAGGACGATGTCGTCGACCTCGCCGCCGAGAACGCCACCCTGGATCGCCGCGCCGAGTGCGACGGCCTCGTCGGGGTTGACGTTCTTCTGGGGTTCTTTCCCGGTCAGTTCCTCGACTTTCTGTGCGACCTGTGGCATCCGGGTCGAGCCACCCACGAGCAGGACCTCGTCGATGTCGTCTTTCTCGTAGCCGGCGTCGGACAGCGCCTGCTCCGTCGGCTCGACGGTGCGATCGATGAGATCCTGGGTGAGCGACTCGAACTTCGCTCGAGTCAGACTCTCCTCTAGGTGGATCGGGCCGTCGTCGGTCGCCGTAATAAAGGGCAGGTTAATCTCGGTTTCCTTGCGACTCGAGAGTTCGATCTTGGCCTCCTCGGCGGCGTCTTTCAGCCGCTGGAGGGCCTGGCGGTCGTCGCGGAGATCGATGCCGTGGTCGTCCTCGAACTCGTCGGCGAGATAGTCGATGATCGCGTGGTCCCAGTCGTCGCCACCGAGGTCGTTGTCGCCGTTGGTCGCGACGACCTCGTAGACGCCACCCCCGAGATCGAGGATGGAGACGTCGAACGTGCCGCCGCCGAGGTCGTACACCAGCACGGTCTGGTCGGAGTCGTCGTCGAGGCCGTAGGCCATCGACGCCGCCGTCGGCTCGTTGATGATCCGTTCGACCTCGAAGCCGGCGATCTCGCCGGCGTCTTTCGTCGCCTGACGCTGTTTGTCCGAGAAGTACGCGGGGACCGTGATGACGGCCCGCTCGACGTCGTCACCGAGGTACTCCTCGGCGTCGCGTTTGATCTTCTGGAGGATCATCGCCGAGATCTCCTGTGGCGTGTACTCTTCGCCCTCTACGTCGACGGTGTACTCTTCCTCACCGATGTGACGTTTGATCGAGGCGATCGTCTTCTCCGGGTTCTGGATCGCCTGGTTCTTCGCCGGTTTGCCGACGAGCCGTTCGTCGTCGTCGGTGAACGCGACGACCGACGGCGTCGTCCGGTCGCCTTCGGCGTTGACGATGATCTCCGGATCGCCACCTTCCATCACCGCGAACGCGCTGTTCGTCGTCCCGAGGTCGATACCGAGAATCTTGTTACTCGCCATTAGGGTGGCTTTGTGCGCACTTTGGTTTAAACGTTACTAGCCGAGGTGGTGGGTCGAATAAAACTCCTGTGGCCGAGATTCGTGCGACCGAACCGGCAGTCCGTATCAGTTCGCCGCCGTGACGCGGGTGGCCCTGCGACGAGAACCTATATTTGGCGTCGCACTCGAGACGACCACGAGCAATGGTTTCGGAACTGTTCGATCCCGAGTGCTGGGAGCCGACGGCCCTGAACGACGAGTTCCGCGATATCACCTACCACCGCGCGGTCGACTCCGGAACGGTGCGGATCGCGTTCGACAGACCTGACGTTCGGAACGCGTTTCGACCGAGAACGATCGACGAACTGTACGACGCCCTCGATCACGCGAAACGGCAGACGGACGTCGGCTGCATTCTGCTGACCGGTAACGGTCCGTCGCCCAAAGACGGCGGCTGGGCGTTCTGTTCCGGCGGTGACCAGACGAGCCGTGGCGAGGACGGCTACCAGTACGACGGCGACGAGGAACGGGCATCGGAGCAGGGACGATTACACATCCTCGAGGTCCAGCGACTCATCCGACACGTCCCGAAGATCGTCGTCTGCGTCGTTCCCGGCTGGGCGGTCGGCGGCGGCCACTCGCTGCACGTGGTCTGTGACCTCACGCTCGCGAGCGAAGACCACGCGAAGTTCCTCCAGACCGACCCCGACGTGGCGAGTTACGACGCCGGCTTCGGGTCGGCCTATCTGGCGAAACAGATCGGACAGAAGAAAGCACGGGAAGTCTTCTTCCTGGGGAAGACCTACTCCGCCGAGGAGGCCGCCGAGATGGGCATGGTCAACGAGGTCGTCCCCCACGAGGAAGTAGAGGAGACGGCACTCGAGTGGGGCGAACGGATCAACGCGAAGAGTCCGACCGCGATGCGGATGCTCAAGTACGCGTTCAACATGACCGACGACGGGATGGTCGGCCAGCAGGTGTTCGCCGGCGAGGCGACGCGTCTCGGCTATATGACCGACGAGGCTGCGGAGGGACGCGACGCGTTCGTCGAAGGGCGCGATCCCGACTTCGACGAGTTCGCCTGGCACTACTGACCAGGGGGCGGCGGGGCCGATGGTGTTCGCCGGAACCAGCAACATCGGCCGTTACCTCTCACTACCTTCGTTCGGCTGTGAGCGCCAGGTTCGCCGCGAGAGCCCACTAACACTCCGGTCGACGGGCAGCGTTCGTGACGTGAGAGGCGTCGAAGACGACGGTACGTTCGGGCCGAAGCGCAACGTTTTGAACGTTCGGGCCCCGACTACCGGTAGGTGACGATGGTTCCCGATCGGCCCTCGCTGTCGCGCCGAGCGTACGTCCGAGCGCTGGTAGCCGCAGGTGGCGCGAGCGCCCTCTCGGCCTGTCTGGACGCGGTCGACGACGGCGAGGCGACAGCGGCCCCGTCCGGTACGGACGATCCGGACTCGCTGCCCGACCGACAGCACGCCTGGAACGACATACTCTCGAGCGACGACGACGGGAACGTACTCCTCCCGGAACACCACGCGCTCGTCGCGCTCTCGCTTCGCGCCGAACCCGACGAGGAAGACCGGGACACGGTCGAGGCCGCGTTCCGTACCATAGAGCGAGCCTACGAGTGGAGCAACGAGGGCCTGGTCTTTACCGTCGGTTACACCCCGGCGTACTTCGCGCGCTACGACGGATCTCTGCCCGACTCGGTCGACCTTCCGGAACCGATCGCGCTGACCGATCGGGAAGACCCCGCGTTCGACGAGTACGACGCCCTGCTCCACCTCGCGAGCGACCGTCCGGAGGTGGTCCTCGAGGCCGAGGAGGCGCTGTTCGGCGACCGAGAGACGGTAAACGGCGTCGACCTCGATGCGGATCTCTCCGACGTCTTCGACCGACTCGAGGATCACCGACGCACGGGATTCGTCGGCGAGGGCCTGCCCGCGAGACACACGGACCTCCCCGACGTCCCCGAATCGATCCACGAGGAAGCGCCGTTTTTCATGGGCTTTCGATCAGGGTTCCGGGAGAGTCAGGCGACCGAAGACCGCGTGACAATTTCCGAGGGGCCTTTCGCCGGCGGAACGACCCAGCAGCTCTCCTCGATGGATCTCCAGCTCGAGGTCTGGTTCGAACAGGACAACCACTACCAGCGAGTCTCGAAGCTGTTCAGCCCAGAACACGCCGAGGAGGAGCTGGTCGGAGCGTTCGGCGAGCGCCTCGAGACGGCGAGCGGGCTGACCGACGACCGTATCGAAGCGACCGCGGCCGACGCCCGCGAACGCGGTGTCGTCGGCCACGCCCAGAAGGCCGCTCGAGCCAGGGAGAACGGCGACCCGCTTCTCCTGCGCCGGGACTTCAACACCGTCGACGGCGACCGACCGGGATTGCACTTCCTCTCGCTCCAGCGGGGGATAGACGAATTCGTTCGCGTACGCGAGGCGATGACCGGCGCGGATCTCGACGTTCCGTCGGCGAACAACGGTCTCCTCCACTACATCTTCGTGAACCGCCGCGGGAACTACCTCGTTCCGCCCCGGGAGCACCGTGCGTTACCGCCCGCAGATCCGGATTCGGGGGCGTGAACCGACCGACAACGACGATACGAACACGACATATGCAGGACCGCGACACTATCGACCGAAGAACGTTCACACGACGAACAGCCGCCGTAACGGGAGCGATCGCGCTCGCCGGCTGCGTCGGTGGAGAAGAACCCGGTGACGGCGACGAGACCGGCGACGGAGACGGGAACGGGGACGACGACGTCGCCGCCGTGCCGGAACTGCCCGAGATCGAGGACCCGCCGGACGCAGTCTACGTCCCGACCCACCGGGAGGCGATGCGGATGCTCGAGCCGATCGACGCCGGCGAGATCCGGCTCGCCCCGATGCTCTCGTACCCCCACCCGTTCTGGGTGGTCGCGGGCGGCGGGAGCGCCGAAGACGAGGTCGAACGAATCGACCCCGACGACGGCCGCGGCGTCCACATGATGTTTACCCTCTGGGACGCCGAGACGGGTATCGTGCTCCCGGTCGACGAGGGGACACAGATCACGATCTATCGGGACGACGAACAGGTCGGCTCCCCCCGATCCCCGTGGGCGATGATCTCCCAGGAGATGGGCTTTCACTTCGGCGACAACGTTTCGCTCCCGGAAGACGGAACGTACACCGTCGACGTCACCATCCCTCCGGTCTCGGCGGCGAAAACCGGCGACCTCGAGGGCCGACTCGAGGAGAGACAGACGGCCACGTTCGAGTTCGTCTACGACGACGAGTTCCGTCACGAGGTCGTCGGCGGCGTCGAGTACCTGGACGAAGACGACTGGGGACGACGCGGCGCGCTCGAGCCCATGGATCACGGCCACGGAGAGGGTGGACACGCTCACGGCGAAGAACACGGTGACGGCCACCACGACGACGGCCATCAGCACGGTGACGGTGACGGCCACCACGACGACGGCCACCACACGGACGACCACCACGACGATGGCCATCAGCACGGTGACGACCATCACGATGACGGCGGCCACGACGACCACGACCACCACCACGTTCCGTACTCCGAACTGCCGGGCGTAGACGAGTATCCTGGGACGGTGCTCGTCGATCCGGACGCCGACGAACGGCCAGCGGAGACGATGGACCTCCCCCGGAGCGGTGATGGGGCATTTCTCGCGACCCTTACGGAACCGAGTTTCCGACTGGCCGACGGGGACGAGCGCTACCTGCTCGTCTCGCCGCGAACGCCGTACAACCGCGTTCCGCTCGCGGACATGTCCCTGTCCGTGACGGTCGAGCGCGACGGCGAGACCGTCGCCGAACCGCTGCTCGAGCAGACGCTCGATAGTGAGCTCGACCTCCACTACGGAACGTCCGTAGCGGACGTCCAGCCGGGCGATTCGGTGACGATCACGGTCGAATCGCCCCCGCAGGTCGCCCGCCACCGTGGGTACGAGACGGCGTTCCTCGAGATGCCGCCGGTCGAACTGACCATTCCGGAGGAATCGTGATGAGTCGGGCCGGTGTCCTCGAGGGGCGATCGTCTCGGGCTCGAGCCGGCGTCACGATCGGGGTCGTCTGTCTTCTCGGGATTGGGTTGCTCGTCCCCGCACCAGTGTTCGCGGGCGACAACACAACGTTGTTCTTCTTCGAGGAGACCGAGATCGACGCCGATCCCGGTGAGACGATCGAACTCGAACTCGTCGTGAGCGACCACGGCGACTACAACGCCAACGGCATCGACGAACTCGGGTTCGAACTCTCTTACGACCCCGACGTGTTCACCGTGACCGAGCTCGAACACGGCTCGATGCTCACCGCGGGCGATTCGGACGTCGAGGTCGTCGGAACGAGCGAGATCGACGGCGACACGGGGACGATCATCGTCGAACAGGAGCGCGATCCCTCCGGCGACGGCGCGAGAGCAACCGAGACGGCGGTGACGATCACCCTCGAGGTCGCCGAGGACGCGGAGCCGACGACGGAGACGATTGAGATCTCCGACGCATTCGCAACACTCGTAACAGACTATCCACAGGCTGTGATCGAGCGGGACGCTACGGTCTCCGTCGACGGCGGGGCCGGACCAGCCGACGACGAGAGCGCCGGGACCGACGGCCCGGACGGTGTCACGTTTGCGGACGAAGAGACGTCGGACGCACCGAGTGATTCGTCTGCCGACGACGCCGGCACCGGGACGGTCGCCGATCCGGGTGAGGGATCGAGCGACGAATCCGCGGACGACGCGGCGACTGAGGACTCGATCCCCGGATTCGTCGGCGCAGCCGCTGTCCTCAGTATCGCTGTGGCGCTCATGCTGAGACACACCGGAAACCGACGCTGACACGTCTCACAACTGTGGCCGAGATTCTATCGGTTATATCGCCGACCACTGGGTTTTTTATTCCATGACATGATTGTGGACAGAAAGGACGGAGCGCTCGTCGGTCGATCGCGTCCGTGGCCTCCCGAGATGTATGGGACCTGTTGATGGTATGGAATCGGACACCAGTGGAGAACTGATCGTCCTCGTGACGGATGCTCGAAGCGCCAGCAGTGACGTCACGGACGAGATACGGAACCGGACGGGGATGAGCGTGCGGTCTGTTTCGCTCGCTGACCTCGACGATCGACTCGAGGACGCCGTTCCGGACGCGATCGTTCTGTCTGCGGACGACCCTGAGATCGTCCGGACGACCGTCACGCGAATTCAGGAGGACGTCCCCGACGCGCCCGTCGTCGTCGCTCCCCGCGACGGAAGCGAGAAGCTGGCGACGGTAGCGATCAGGGCAGGTGCGACCGATTACGTTCCGGAAGACGGCCCCCGTCTGATCGACCGGATCGTGGATTCGGTGCAGACGACCGGAGAACGGGACCGAAACGTCGAGTTCCATCGAATCCTCGCGGAGGAACTGCCTGATGAGGCGTTCGTGATCGGCGAAGACGGAACGTACCTCAAGGCGAAGGTCCGTCCCGAATCGGCGGAGCTGTACGAGACGACCGCGGCGGAACTCGTCGGAACGACGATCGGCGAGGCGTTCCCGGAACCGACCGCGGAACGGCTTCTGGACTGTGTCGAGCGAGCGATCCGGACCGACGAGATACAGTCGATCGAGTACGACGTCGAGACGGCTGACGAACATCTCCGGTACGAAGCCCGGGTCGTCCCGACAGATCGCAGAATCGACGGACGGCGAGTTGCCGTGTGGCTCGCACGCGATATCACCGAACGGGCGAAACGCGAACGAGAACTCCGGGCACGCCAGGCGGAACTCGAGACGCTGAACCGGATCAACGCAGTCGTCCGGCGGGTGATCGAGACGCTGGTCGAGGCACCGAGCCGAAACGCGATCGAACGGGAGGTCTGTCGACAGCTCGTCGATTCGGAGCTGTACTGTGGCTCCTGGATCGCCGAGTGGACCGGTGACGGCTCCCTCGCGTACCGAACCGGTGCGGGTGACGCGACGACCTATCTCGAATGCGTACAGGAGGGGACGAACGGTCCCGACCGCCCGTTCCGACGCGCCGTTCGGTCGGGGGAGATTCAGACGGAAGATCACGTCCTCAAGCGCGAGCCGTTGCCCGACCCGCTGCAGACGGCCGCTGCCGACGACGACGTCGAGGCCGTCGTCGCCGTCCCGATCACCTACGAGGACGCGACCTACGGAGCGTTAACCGTTCTGGCGAGTCGCGACGACGCGTTTAGCGAGGGTGAGCGGGCGGGATTCGAGCTGCTCGGCGAGACGATTGGCTTTACGATCATGGCTGTGAAAAATCGCCAGCTGCTGTTTGCCGACACCGTCGTCGAACTCGAGTTTCGCATCGATGGCGGCGAGACGTTTTCGTTCGACCTCTCACGGGAGTACGACTGCACCTGTTCGCTCGAGTGGGCGGGGACGACTGCGGACGGGCGGACGTTCCAGTTCGTCACGATCGACGGTGTCGACGGGGAGACGGTACTCGAGGAGGCAAACGACCACGACTCGATCGAGGAGTGTCGGCTCGTCCACGACGGAGTCAGCGGTTGTACGATCGAGATGCGGCTGAGCGACTCCGGCGTTCGAACGCTGACGAACCACGGCACCACGATTCGGGATGTGACAGTCGAGGACGCCGTCGGCAGCTGTCTGGTCGAGGTGTCACAGGAGGCAAACGTCAGGGAGATCGCGGACGCGCTCTCTTCGATTTACGAGAACACCGAACTCGTCGCCAGACGAGAGGTCGACCGGCAGGTCCGAACCGCCGCCGAGCGTCGCAATCTGATCCTCGACGAACTCACCGACCGACAGCTCACCACCCTCCGGCTCGCCTACTACGGCGGCTTCTTCGACTGGCCCCGCGAGAGCACCGGCGAGGAGATCGCGGAGGCGATGGACGTCTCGCCGCCGACGATGCACCAGCACCTTCGGAAAGGGCTGAAGACCATCCTCGGCGAGTTCTTCGAAGGCGGCGGAACGAGCGAGTAGGTCCTCGCAAGCGGTGCGTCGATGGATGATCGTTCGGTGACTCTTCCGATGAACGTGACGTTCACCGACACCAGACCATCAGGATACCATAAAAATCACGCATATGAACCCGGTGACCGATAGACCAGTGCCGATTTCACTCGAGTGATGAGCGACCGGAGCCGGGCAATTCGACTCCAGATGGCAGAGATTCCGTGGGTGCACCGCCCCAACCGAACCGGTTTATATCGTGATCGAACGACAACCGTGGGGTCGGGTGTATAGGTGCTCCCAGTGGCATCGGTCGATCCCGTCGAGACCGTATTCGAGGCATCGGACGGTCAGTACTACACAGCCTGGCAGGTCCGTCGGCGACTCGAGAGCGGGAGGTGGCGTTGCTGTCTCCGCCAGCGGGATCCGGATCGACGGCTGGTGGAGACGGAATGCGGGCAACTGCTGTTTCTCGTGGCGACCGACCCGCGAGCGCTTCCCGACTGGACGGAACTCCGCATCGAACGGACGGCCACACACGTCGTCGATACGCGATCGTCGCTATCGCAACCGGTGGAACGGCGTTCCTGAACGGCCGCGTATATAACTCGTGAATATACTAACCGCGAGCTAGAGAACGAGTCACACCGAACGGTCAGTCGTGAACCGCCGACACGTCCTGGGAGCGATCGGGTCGGTCGGGTCGCTCGGGACGCTCGCGTACGCGACACGCGATCCCGTTCGGACCCTCGAGTGTCGACTCTGGCTCTCGGAGGGGGCCGGCGCGTACGACGGGGTCGCCGAGCGCGTCCTCGAGTACGTCGAGGAACTCATGGCGTTCGAGTTCTGGTCGCTCGAAGCCTCCTTCGGCGGCGTCGTGTCGGTCTCGACCGAGGACGGTGCGCGCGTCACGACCGGCGGGGAGTGGCCGCTGGCGCTCGCATCGGGAACCGTGGGCTCGAGCGACGTCGAACCCGCCGGCGACGTCAATCTGATCGTGACCGACGGCCAGATGAAGCGAGCCCCGACCGGCTACGGCCTGCCACACGTCGCCTCTGTCGGTGGCGCGCGACATATCGCCGATCTCGAGCCGTTCGACGAACTGGTCGGGTCAGGACCCGAGGGGGACGTCCAACGCCGGATCGTTCCGCTCCAGACGCGCACTCGGACGATTCAGATTCTGCTCCACGAGGTCGGCCACGCGCTGGGGTTACACCACGACCACGGCGTCGCGTTTCGGTACGGCGATGCGATCGTGTCGACGCCGATGCTCAGTACGTACGCGTTCAGTTCGAACAGCCCGTACGACCGTTCGCGGTGTGACACGGGCTATCCCGACCCTGGCGGTTTGAACCGACGGCTCAGCCTGGCGTTTTCGACGTGTGCACGGCGCGAACTGGCGAGTTACAGCGGCGGTGTCCGACTTCGGAACTCGAGTGAGCGGTAGTGGACGCTACCGTCTCCATCCATAGGACCGACGCCGAATCCGAACGTCGGTCAGTCGAGGTTAGTTAGTCGTCTTCTTTCGCCTCGTCTTCGTCGCCGCGGGCGAAACTCGCCTGCTCGCCACCGGCTTCCTCCGCGTCGGCCGCGTTCGGCCCTTCGATGAGCGACTCGAAGTCGTCGACCTCGTCGTACTGGTCCCGGTAGACGAGTGCGGCCTTCCCGAGTGACGTGATCTCGTAGAGACCGGACCGTTCGGCGGGTCCGATCTTCTCGACGAGTCCGTAGTCTTCGAGGACCGGTAGTCGGGTGTTGATATTCTTTCGGCTCTTGCCCGTGTGGGCGGAGAGGTTCGTTGCGACGTTTCGTCCCTTGTCTTCCAGGGCGTCGAGGATCAGGAAGTCAGTTGGCTGTCGTAATTTCACACTCGTTCACTCTCATACGCACTCTATATTTCCAGTGGTAACTAATACTTTCGGCTCTTTGCGGAAAATTACTACCGGATGTTTCCGTCGACTTTCTCCCCCTAGGCCGCTCAATCGTCGGCCGTTCCGGACGATTTCGGCAGTTCCGTCTGCACGGACGGCGGACGGACGGTTCCGGTTTCTTCGTCCTCGAGTGACCCTTTGAGCGACCCGATGCCGGCCGAACCCAGCCACGTCAGAAACGAAGCGACCCCCGTCGGCGAGCGGACCCGCCAGTCGGCCGCCGATGGCTCCTCGCCGCCGACTCGGATCCCGATACCGTCGGGACCGACGGCCCGGAACGCCGATTCGTCGGTTGTGTCGTCACCGACGTAGACGACGACCGTCTCGGGCGGGAGATCCGCCGCGGTCAACTCGACGGCGTTACCTTTCCCCCACGGGATCGCGGGACCGATCTCGAGGACCCGTTTTCCCCGTGACACCTCGAGGTCAGTGCCGCCGACCCGGTCGACGACTGCGGCCGTCCGTCGGCGAACGAGCGGACGGAGCGGATCGGGGACGGCCCGCGTGTGAACCGTCGCGGTCAGTCGCTTGTTCTCGATTCGGACGCCGGGGACCGAATCGAGGACGGCCTCGAGCGCCGAGCAGGACTCCCCGACCAGCGTGGCCCGTTTGCTGGCGACGGGGTGGACCGCGAGCGAGCCGTTACGAAGGAGTTCGAGCCCGTGATTGCCGGCGTAGGCGTCTGACTCACCGACGCGGCCTCGAACGTCGGCGAGTGCACGCCCGCTGACGATAGCCGTCGAGACCGCCCGTTCGGCGACGAGCGTCTCGAGTGCCTCCTCGTTTCGGTCGAGCGGGGTCGCATCCGCCGGGTCGTCGACGATCGGCGCGAGCGTCCCGTCGAAATCCAGACAGACTAGCAGTCGCGAGGCTGCAGACAGTGCCGACCGGATCTGTACCAGTCCCTCCTCGAGTCGTCGTGGCGGGGTTTCGGCGGTCATGGATTATATCGGTGACGTGTACTCCGGAGAATCCGGATCGAGATCGGAGTGGCCCTCGTACAGTCGGTCGTCGTGGACACGTCGTACCCAGTCGAACTGGGTGGCCATCCACCAGTCGATGTCCCGTTCGAAAACGCGGTTACGAAGGGCGGACATCCGGCGACGACGCTCGTGACGGGGCGTCGAGAGTGCGTCGTCGATCTGACGCGCGAACCCGTCGACGTCGGTCGGGTCGATCGTAAACGCGTGGGTGCCGAGACGTTCGTGTGCCCCGGTTCGATCGCTCAACAGCAACGTTCCGTCGGCGTCGCTACTCGAGGCAACGTACTCCTGTGCGACCAGGTTCATCCCGTCGACGAGCGGGCTGACGATCATCACCTCCGCTCGCCGGTACAACGCGGCGAGCGTCTCGGTCTCGAGATACGAGTCGGTGTAGACGATCGGTCGCCAGTCCTCGGTGGCGAACCGGCGGTTGATCCGCTCGACCTCGTCTCGGACGAACTCGCCGTATCGCTGGTAGGCTGGTATCCCGGTTCGTGAGGGGGTCGCCTTCTGGACGAAGGTAAACGACCCGCGCCAGCGCGGGTTCTGCTCGAAGAACCGCTCGAGTGCAGCAAGTCGCTCGGGGATCCCCTTCGTGTAATCGAGCCGGTCGACGCCCAGTCCGAGGACGGTCTCGCTCGAGACGCCGTTCGTCGAGAAAACCGACGACAGTCGTGACGGATCGGCCGACCGGGCGTTCCTGTCGTACCGCTCGGCGTCGACACCCATCGGCGTCGCGACGACCGTCGTGGCCTCGCCGTCGTACCGAACGGTGTGGCGGTCCCGGTCGACCGTCGCCGACGGCAGTGCTCGCTCGACACACTCGAGGAAGTTTTTCGCGTATCGATCGACGTGAAACCCGAGCAGGTCGTTCCCGAGAAGCCCCTCGAGGATGCCGACGGCCGCCGGGCAGTCGCGGAACGTCTCCGGCGTCGGCCACGGAATGTGCCAGAACTGCGCGACCGCCGCCGAACTGGGGATCGAGTCGCGGATCGTTCGCGGGGCGAGCGCGAAGTGGTAGTCCTGAATCCAGACGACAGAGTCGTCGTGGGCGTGGTCGGCGACTGCGGTCGCGAACTGATCGTTGACCGACCGATACCACTCGAAGTCGTTCGGCCGCTCCTCGAGGAGATCCGTAAACCCGTGACACAGCGGCCAGAGGACGCGATTGCTGAACCCACGATAGTACGAATCGACTGCGTCTTCCGAGAGGTCGAGTCGGCGCAGCGTGTACGCCCCGGACGATGGTGGAACGCTGACGCAGTGTCGGTCGTCGGCGACGTCGAAATCCGCGTCGCCGTCGCCCCACGCGATCCAGGTGCCGTTCGTTCGCTGGCAGACGGGATCGAGACCAGCGGTCAGCCCGCCGGTCGGTTCGTCGACGGATACCGATCGCTCGTCGTCCGAGTCGTCGTACTCGTGGCGGTACGGCTGGCGGTTCGAGACGACGATCAACGACCCAGGACAGTTCGGTTCCCGAGAGCGGTCGGTTCGCACGCTCCGGTCGCCTCCGTCGGTTCGTATCGATCTGTTATCCGTGTTCGTCGACGACAATCGCTCGTCGGTAACTCGCATTCGCTGGTAGAACACAGCGCCGCTACGGGTTGATTCGTGGCCTGCAACCGCATGGGGGTCTAATAGGTGCCCCGTACTGTTCTGGACCAGCGGAGGGTTCGACGAGACGATAGGTCGATCGGCTCTCGTTTCGAGCGGGGTCGACCGCCGGGTGTCGGCCGGGGCAGGGGTCGATCCCAGCCCCATTAATAATAGTACAACTCGAGTTCGTGGCCACAGCTTCGACAGACGGTTTCGCTTCCCCGCAGTCGGTTCGAGTCGCTTTCCTCGACGATACCGGGGCCGGGCGGAACGGACGTGTTGACGGTCGCGTCACACGCGGGACAGCCGATGTCCATCGCGGCACGGTTCGACTTCGACATGTCCTCGTGCTACTCGAGGTTGGCCGATAGTTATACCAGCCGTACTGAGAGTGGAGGATCCGTTTCGAACCGTTCGCCGAGCGTACGGCGTGGTTTACGATCGAACGGACACCGTTTCGCGGCCCGGTCGTCGCACGGTCAGTATTCCGGACGTCCGAGCGGTTCAGGGTCGCGTTCAGTTCGAAACACGAACCAACGAGCCTTTGATCGCTCCACCCTACCGTCCGATATGGAACGCCGAACGTACCTCCGAGCGGCGGGGGCCACAGGAGTCGCGGGGATCGCCGGCTGTCTCGACAACGTCGGGTTCATCGGCGGCGACGGCCGAACCGCGCTCGGACCCCCCGAGGAACCACGCGGGGACCCCTCTCACCCGATCCACGGCGATGAGTTCCCCTCGTTCTCGCTGCCGGATCCACTCTCGGGAGAGACCGTATCGCTCGAGGACATGGTGGGCGAGCGAGCCTTTCTGATGACGTACTTCTTTACGGCGTGTCCGGACGGCGCCTGTCCCGCGTTGCTCTTGCGTCTCCGCCGGGCCCAGGAGGACGCGATCGAACGTGGCTACGAGGACGACATCGCGCTGCTCGCGATGACGTTCGATCCCGAGCGGGACACACCGGAGGTCTTAGCGGAGTACGCCGGCGAACGCGGAATCGACCACGAGGCCGACAACTGGCACTTCCTGCGGCCCGAAAGCTACGAGGACGGCGAGCAGCTGCTCGACGACACGTTCGGCATGCACATCGAACGGGTCGAAGACGACGACGAGCTCGACGACCACGGTCAGGAGGACCACGGTACCGATCACGAGGACCACGACCACGGCGAGTACACGTTTATCCACTACAACCTGATCATGTTGGTCAACGACGACGGAATCGTCGAGCGATCGTATCCGAACGCCGTCCAGCAACGCGAGGAGGTGAGCGTCGAGGCGATCGTCGAGGACGCCAGAACGGTCGCACAACGATAACCATGCGTCGACGGGAAGCTATCGCCGGAGTTGCGAGCGCAGGCGTAGTCGCCGGTGCCGGTGCCCTCGCGGTGTTCGGCGTCCCGTCGGTCGACGAACTCACCGGCGAGGACGTCGAACGCGACCCGCTCGAGATCGAGACGGTCGACGCGCCGGGGAGCGAGGCCGGTCACGTGCTCGTCCCCGCCGCCGATCGCCCGACGTTCGTCGACATCTTCGGCACCTGGTGTCCGCCCTGTATCGAGCAGATGCCCGCTCTCGCCGAGGCCTACGAGCGAGTCGGTGACGACGTCCTCTTCATGTCGGTCACCAACGAGACGGTGGGCGAGACCGGTTCGATCACCGAGGACGAACTCGTCGAGTGGTGGGATGACAACGGCGGGAGCTGGACGATCGGACTCGACCCGACGGCGGAGCTGACCGAGCGCTACCTCGCCGGCGGCTACCCGACCGCGGCCGTGATCGATCCCTCCGGTCGGGTCCGCTGGTCCGACGACGGCGTCAAGACCGCCGACGAACTCGTCGACCGAATAGAGGACGCAATCGCGGCTCAGGACCCATGATCGGGGCGGACACGACGTTCCTTCTGACGCTCGCGTTCGCCCTCCAGGCCGGTTTTCTGACGTTCTTCTCCCCGTGTGCGTACCCGCTGTTGCCCGGCTACGTCGGCTTCTACGTCAGTCAAACCGAAGGGGAGGACGCCTCACTCGGCGGATCGCTCACCCGCGGGCTGATCGCCGGCGGCGGCGTCCTGGTAACCCTCGCCGCCCTATTCTGGTTAGCGTTCTGGGTCGGCCACTCGACCATCTCGAACGTCGTCCTCTTCGAGCCGATCGTCGGTGCGCTCCTGTTGATCTTCGGCGTACTGGTCGTACTCGGTCGGGCACCGTCGCTGTCGGTCGCGCTCCCGAAACGGCGCTCGAGCGTCTTCGGATTCGGGATCTTCGGCGTGGGGTACGCGCTGGCCGCGGCGGGCTGTGTCGCCCCGCTGTTCGGCGCGGTCGTCGCCAGCGCGCTCACGTATCCGCCGGCGACGGCCGCGCTCGTCGTCGGAACCTACGTCGGGAGCGTCACGCTTTTGATGGTCTCGCTGACCGTCGCGACCGGGATGGGTCTGGTCGCGAGCACGGGCAAGATCATGGCCTACAGCGATCACTTGGAACGCCTCGCCGGTGTCGTCATGATCCTCGCCGGCATCGGACAGCTTTACCTCGCGGTCGTCGTCCTCGACGTGATCTGACCGGAACGCTATCCAGTGCGACCGCAGGACTTGCCACAGGGATCGACGGACAGGCGACCGTCCGAGGCGGCGGTCCGTCGAGTATTGTATCACCCATCACTTAATTCAACGTTCGTTGACAACTCTTTATGCCGTGAGAACACGTATCCCGTCTTACGTCAGTCGAACGCGCTGTCCGAGCTGTCTCGAGTTGGCGGGTGAGGAAGTCGATCGAAACGTCATCGATTCGGGGCTCGAGCGGACGTTCGAGTGTGACGACTGCGGCCACCGGTGGTCCGTTTTCTTCTGGTTCGTCGAGGGGGTGTCGTGTATCCCCAGCACCGGCAAGTCGGGGACGTATTCGGCCGTCGACCGAACGTCCGAACAGTGATGTACCAAGATCTCCTGCTCGCTACCGATGGGAGCGACGGTGCTCGACGCGCGACCGACCACGCGCTCGCGCTCGCAGGTCGCCTCGATGCGACGCTCCACGTGCTCTCGGTCGCCGAGGAGGGACCACACAGTTCGGAAAAACGGGACAAGATGCGGTCCGACCCGGAAGGCGAAGCAATCGACGTCGTCGAGACGGTCGAACGGACGGCGACGGCCGAGGGGGTCGACGTGCGGACGACGGTTCGCCACGGCGTGCCACAGGAGCAGATTCTCGAGGCCGCGACGGCCTCCGGTGCCGATCTGATCGTCGTCGGGACGGTTGGACGGAGCGGGCTCGACCAACTGATCGTCGGCAGCGTCGCCGAGGAAGTCGTCCGAAACGCGCCGGTTCCCGTGGTAACCGTCAGGGAGGGGACGTAGACCGTCACCCGAGGTGCGTCCACCGGCTGCAGACGACCGTTTGCCCGCTGGCCGAATAGCGTGCGGACTGGCGGGGGAGGCGTTCGGTCTGACGGCCGACCGACGGAAGATGGTCCCGGACTGACGGTCGACCGGTGGAGAGACGATCACCGATTGGGAGTCGGTGGACGGAGAGGCGAACCTCCCACTGACAGCCGATGAGCGGAGAGGCGGCCTAATTGGCGGAGAAACGATCCCGGACCCGACCGTAATCCAGGATTACTGGATCGTACCATGACGATAATTTTCTCTGCGGGGAGGAAATCGAACCCCACCGTGGACACTCGGTTCGACTCGAGGCGCGGGTGGTCGCTCTCTCAGGAGGTGTTCGGACCGTGAGCGACGACGCCACCGCCGTCGCCGCCGGCACCCCGGGGGTCCTCGTCGTCGGCGACTCGCCGCCGGTCGCCGCCGCCGCCGCGGCCCTCGAATCAGCGCTGGGGGCCGATTCGGTGTGGCTCGAGCCGTCGACCGACGGCGCGCGGGACCGACTCGACTCGGACGACGTGCGGTGTGTCGTCTGCGAGTTCGACTCGTCTGCCGGCGGATCGGTGTTCGACGAGATCCGCGAGGGCGCGAAAGCGGTCCCGATCGTCGCCGTCGCGGATACGGACGCACAGACGGCGGCGATCGAGGCGGGTGCGACCGACGTCGTCGATCCGGCGACGCCGTCGCCAGTCGCCGTCACTCGCGTCGGGAACGCGGTGAGGGGGACTCGACTCGACGAGCGCGAACCGGATCGCAACTACCGACGACTCCTCGAGTACGCGGACGTTCCGCTCGTGGTCGTGACGGCCGACGGCACGATCACGTACGCCACCCCGGCCGTCGACCGCCTCGGCTGGACGCCCGACGATCTCGTTCGATCGGCTCTCCCGGGTCTCGTCCATCCCGACGACCGCGACCGGGTACGCGAGGTGGTTTCGGGCGTCCGCGACCGGCCGGTCGGCTCGACTGAGACGGTCACCTGTCGGCTGCACGCGGACGACGGGGCGTGGACGGTCGTCGAGTTGACGGCGGTCGATCGCCTCGAGGACCCGGACATCGAGGGAGTGATCACGACGATCACGGTGGCGCCGGAGGTCGGAGACGAGACACTCGAGGCGGCGCTCGAGCACGTCGGCGACCCGTTGTTGGTTCTGGGCGAGCGGTGGGAACTCGTCCACTGGACCGACGCCGCGGGCCGATTGCTCGGGGAAGAGCCGGATCCCGGAACCATCCTCTGGTCGGTTCTCCCGGACGACGTTCGTGAGCCGTTCGCCGATCGACTCAGGGAGGCGGCCGCGACCGGCGACCCGGTCGCGTTCGAGACGAGTCACCCGGCGTTCGACGCACCGCTCGAGGTGACGGCCTACCCGGACGACGGGGGGATGGCGGTGGTCGCACGCGAGCGGTCGGACGGGGACCGCTCCCGGACCGACGCCGAGACGCCCGTCCGGACGGACGCGAACCGACTCGCGCTCCTCGAGGACACGATCGACGGAGTCGTCGACGGCGTGGCCGTACTCGACGGAACGACCGTCGAACTCGCCAACGCTTCCTTTCGTGAACTGGCCGACGACGACGTGCTGATCGGTCGGGGCGTCGACGACCTGTTCGACGCCGACCTCGCGGCCCGGATCCGGGAGCGACTGGAGTCGCCCGTGTTCAGGTGGATGGAGCCGGTCTCCGGCGACCTCGCGGTCGGTGACGGGCGTGCGGTCGACGTCTTCATCACGCCGCTTGACGGCGACGCTCGGGCAGTCTGTACCGTCCGTGACCGGCGACGATCGGGGGCGACGCTTCGCTCGAGCGTCCTCGGCGCCGTTTGCGACCTCCGTCGGGCCGACACTCCCGTCGAGATTCGGCGAACCGTCGCCGACGCAGTTCTCGGCGGTGCCGACGCCGAGTTCGCGGCCTGGTACCGGGTCGACGACGGTGTCCTCGAGCCGGCAGCCGTCGCGACGACCGGCTCAGACGGCCGACTCGATCTCCCGGCGGTCGCCGTCGACCGAACCGAGATCGAGCCGCTTCTCGACGCGGGCGAGGCGATCGTCTCCGACGGCTCCACGCTGGAACCGCTTCTCGAGCGCTCCGGCGTCCGGGCCGAACGCGTCTTCGTCCTGCCGGTCGACGACGAGAACCTCGTTCTCGCCACGACCGCGAGACCGCTCGGCTTCGCGTCGCTCGAGGTCGACGCGGTCGAACCGCTCGCCGACGCGGCGTCGGTTGCACTCGAAGCGCTCGAGCGTCGTCGTCGACTCCGGACGGTGGGTCGTGAACGCGACGTGTACGAGGCGCTCGAGGCGGACTCGGAACGGCTCCGGGCAGACGTGTGCGCGATACTCGCGGCCGAAACCAGAGACGACCTCGAGCAGCGCGTCTGCGAGGCGGTACGCGAACTCACTCCCGTGGAGACGACCGGATCGATCGGCCTCGTCTGGATCGGCCGCCACGACGTCGGCGCCGAGACGCTGACGCCGTCGACCTGGGTCGGCGACGGCGGCGAGTTCCTCGACTCGCTGTCGATGCCGGTCGATCCCGACCCAGTGTCCGTCGGACGAGAGAGCCCGCCGAATGTGCCAGCGGAGGAGCCGTCGGACGTGGCAGGGGAGAACCCGTCCGATACGACGGCGGCGGAGCCGTCGGATGCGACGGCGGTGATCGACCTCGAGAGCGAATCGAACCGCCGGACCGGCGACGGGGAGCCGTGGCTGGAGGAGCCGCTCGAGTACGGCTACCGGAGCGCTCTGCTCACGCCGATCGAGTACGGAGAGTTTCGGTACGGAACGCTCACCGCGTACGGTGATCGGCCGGGACTGTTCGACGATCGAGTACGGAACCGCTGTCGGCACCTCGCGACGGTCACCGGCCACGCGACGGCGGCGCTCGAGCGGAAGCGAGCACTGCTCTCGGAGTCGGGCGTCGAACTCGAACTCGTCGTCGGCGACGAGGACGACCCCCTTCTCGCGACCGCCCACCACCTGGAGACGGAGATCGTCGTCCGGACGGTCGTTCCCAGATCGTCCGGCGGGTCGACTATCTACTGCACCACGGCGCTGGACGACGCCGACGCCGACTCACTCGCGGGCGTCGATTCGATCCGCCGGATCGGCACGGATTCCGGCGTCGAACTCGTCGTCCGCGAGGAAACGATCGCGGAGCGAATCGCCGAGCACGGCGGCGCGTTGCGTTCGATCGAACCGGCCGACGATCGGACGCGTCTCGTCGTCGAACTGCCGAACACGATCGCGGTGCGTGGATTCGTCCGAATGCTCGAACGCAGCTATCGGGGGGTGAAACTGGTCGCCAGACGCGAACGCCCCGGGTCCGACGCTCGGAGCCGGTCGTTCGACGCCGAGTTACGGGACCGACTCTCGGACCGACAGCTTCGTACGCTCGAGACGGCGTACTACAGCGGTTTCTTCGAGTGGCCCCGGGAGAGTACCGGCGAGGAGGTTGCGCGGTTGCTCGGTGTCTCTCAGCCGACGTTCAGCCGGCACTCACGGATAGCCCAGCAAAAACTGTTCGAACTCCTGTTCGACGAGCGAGGCGACGGGGAGTAAGCGACTGTTTCGGAGTTTACCAACCATTACCAGGTCTCGTTCGGAGCCAACTCGTGGGGTAATTGCTTGTTTCGTTCGCCAGCCGACGTCCAGAATATCGGACGGATGAATACGTATTGAGCAATCGTGGCCGTGATTTTGCTATCTAGCGCCCACGTCCAGATAGCCACGGCCTAATCACTCGATCGATGAGCGTGTCACCGGTAACGGACGCTTACGGAGAGGCGACCGGACGGAGCGAGGTGGATCTGTGAGCATCGAACTCGCCGAGACCGAACGCGAACGATCGACGGTTCTGGATCGGTCCGACGGCGGAATCGTCGCGCAGGTTCGACTCGACCACCCCGACCTCGTCTTGCGATCGACCCTCGAGCGGGCTCCTGACGTCACCCTCGAACCCGAGTACTGGACGACCGACGAGACGGGCCACACTCTCCTGTTCGTCACCGCACGGGGGGCGGAGTTCGGCGGGTTCGAGGCCGCCCTCGAGACCGATCCGACGATCCGAGAGCCGATCCTCGTCGACCGGTATCCCGACCGGCGGGTGTACCGGGTCACGCTGACCGAACGGGCGCTGACGTTCACCGCGAGTACGGCCGAAGTCGGCGGTCGACTGCTCGATGTCTCGAGTTCTCGAGACGGCTGGCTCGTCCAGCTTCGGTTTCCGAGCCGGGACGCACTCGTGGCGTTCAACGACGCCTGTCGGGCCGACGGCGTGTCGGTGTCGGTCGAACACCTGCGAGTCTCCGACGACGGCGACGACGGCGTCGTAGCGTTGACCGAGAAACAACAGGAACTGCTCGCGGTCGCCTACGAGGAGGGCTATTTCGACGTGCCGCGTGGGATCTCCCAGGACGAACTCGCCGACCGACTCGGCGTCTCGAAATCCGCCATCTCCCAGCGGCTCCGCCGTGCGATCGCCGAGCTCTGTGCCGCGTCGCTCGCCTGATCGCCCTCGTGGGGCAGCATCGACATCCACACCTGAGTGTGTTCGTATCTCCCCACCAACCTTTTTGAGCCTCACGCACACCGTTCGAATATGCTTCGAGCACTGGTCTCCCGCGCCCGCGAGTGGATCGCAGTCGACGATCCCGAGGATCGCATCGAGGGATCGGGCGAGCCGATCATGTCGCCGAAAAATCGCCGATCGCCGGAGGCCCAGCGCGTGCTCCGCGAGTCTCGAGAAGTCGAGGAACGCCACGAACGACGGGACGAACCATGACGAGTCGACCCCCGAGGGGCCGGTTCCGACGCTAACGTGAAAGGACTCATCCGAGTCCTCGATAGTGTTTAAATACAACTGCTAGTCCGAATTTTAGTTCACGTTTGTCTACCGTTTGACGTTGCGGTTCGTTTTTATACTCCGATACAGTACCAACGGTAGACGATCGACGACAGAGGATCGAAATGCAAACAGAACGTTCTCCCACCCACGACACCGGCGATCTACAGTACGACCAGCCTAACGATCGGTACGTCTTCCACCACGATGGCGACGGTACCGCGACGATCACGACGACGATCGTCCACGCCATCGCGTCGATCGCGGACATCGACGTCTCCCAGGGCGAGTTTTCGCTCTACGACAGCGTCGACCCCGACGCGCTCGATCGGCTCTTCGGAAAAAAGGCCGACGGCACCGAACGAACCGGCGGGCACGTCGCGTTCACCGCCTTGGAACACGAGGTGTACGTCTACGCGAACGGGGACGTGATCATCTACCCGCCCTCGGCGTCGGTGGACCGGCCGACTCGCGACTAGTCGGGACCGACACACAGTCCCCGATCATGGTACATTTTAGGCTCCCGCGCGTTCTCAGTGGCAACCATGACGGTAGTCGCACTACTGAGCGTCGCACCGGTGATCGAAGACAGTATGTCAGACGAGGTCGCGAAAGCCGTCGACGCCCTCGAGGCGTACGACGTCGAGTACGAGACGAACCCGATGGGGACGGTGATCGAGACCGACGAGATCGGTGAGCTGTTCGCCGCCGCACAGGCGGCCCACGAGGCGGTCGACGGCGACCGCGTGAGCACGGTGTTGAAAATCGACGACAAGCGAACGAAGCAAACGTCCGCTGCGGAGAAAGTCGAGGCGGTCGAAGAACACCTCGGCCGAGCGGCGACGAGCGATTCCTCCTAATCCGATCGAATCGTCGAACTCCGCCGAAACGAGGACTGATACGGATTCCTGTCCCGATGGACCGGCGCACCCGCCCCAGGGGTCGCGGCTGCGCCCGAAGTGACTGACACGACACCGTATGATGGTCCCGATCCGAACGGTCGACCGGACACCTGTCAGTCAGATCCGACCCGCAGACGCGCGCGGATACGTGGTCGATCATAATCCGTATCACTCGTCGGGGCCAAGTAGGGACGTCATGAAGGAGACGACCATCGAAGTAGGCGGAATGGCGTGTGAGGGCTGTGAGAACACCGTCACCGACGCCCTCGAGTCCCTCGAAGGCGTCTCCTCGGTGACGGCGAACCACGAGGCGAGCGAGGTTCGCGTCGTACACGAGGAAACGCTCGTCGACGAGTCGTCGATCGCCGATGCGATCGAGAACGCCGGATACTCCGTGTGAACACTGCCCATACTATCGGGGCGTAGGACGATAGTCGGACAGTGGTCAGACAGAGACTGACAAACGGTTTTAGGTCGGAGGCTGAAGCGACACCATGGAGAGTCTCAACCGAATGGCGATCGAACTGGTCGACGAGGCCCTCGAGTATGCCGAGGAGCTAAACGTCGGCGGATACGACCTCGAAAACGACGCGACGGTGCTCGATTTCGGCCTCGAGTTCGACGGCGGTATCGAAGCCGGAATGCTTCTGACCGAGATCCAGACCGCCGGGATGGCGACGCCGAGTTACGACCTCGGCGAGATCAGTGACGCGCCGATCCCCTACGTCTCGCTCTCGACCGATCAGCCGGCGCTCTCGCTTTTGTGCTCGCAAAAGGCCGGCTGGGAGCTGACGACCGAGGACTTCGAGGGGCTCGGAAGTGGGCCGGCCCGGGCGCTCGTCGCCGAGGAGACGGAGTTCAGGCGCATCGGATACACGGACGCGTTCGACCTGACGGCACTGGCCGTCGAGACAGAGGACGTACCGACCGAGGCCGCCGCCGAACAGGTCGCCGACCTCGCGGAGGTCGAGACGAGCAGCGTCTTCTTACTCCCCTACTCCACCGCGAGTATCGCCGGGAGTATCACCAACGCGGCTCGAGCGGCCGAACTTGCGACGTTCAGATTGACGGAACTCGGGTACGATCCCCTCGATATCGTCTCGGTGACGGGACGTGCGCCCGTCCCACCGGTCGCGGGCGATGAACGGACGGCGATCGCCCGCACGAACGACGCGATCGCCTACGGCGGAACGGCCCACCTCACCGTTCGGGAGGACGCCGACCACTTCGAGTCAGTGTCCTCGACGGCAGCCGACGCACACGGACGGCCGTTCGGCGAGATCTTCGACGACCTCGAGTGGCAGTTCAAGGAGGTTCCCTCCGATCTGTTCGCCCCGGCGAAGGTGACCATCGACGTCGTCGGCGGTCCGACGTACGTCCACGGCGAGACGGACGAGAGCCTGCTCGCCGAGTCGCTCGATCTCTGAGCGTGCGATTCAAACCCGTTCCGGAGCCGCCCGAGGGTCTCGAGGCCGTCGCTGGCGTCGCGGCCGCGGTTCCGGCCGAATCGGACGCGACCGCCAGCGACGCCGACTGCTGCTCCCGGCTCGTCGAGCGAGCCGACGTCGAGGGCCGCGAGGCGGCCGCAACCTGGCTGACGTTCCTCCGAGCGCTCGAGTTGGTCGAGACGGAACGCGACACGTATCGGCGGACGGCCAACGACGTCGATCCGGAATCGCTCCGGACCACGTTCCGGAGCCGCGTT
This sequence comes from Natrialba sp. INN-245, assembly GCF_009807105.1. Classification (NCBI taxonomy): domain Archaea; kingdom Methanobacteriati; phylum Methanobacteriota; class Halobacteria; order Halobacteriales; family Natrialbaceae; genus Natrialba; species Natrialba sp. INN-245. Next base: position 41,935 of record NZ_WUBV01000001.1, read on the forward strand.
CGCGACGTTCCGACCGTCCTCGAGGTACTCGAGGACAGTTCGACTGGGCTAGAGGTGGCGACAGTGACCAGGCGGGTTCGCGACCGCTCGACCGAGCGAACGGTGGGGCGCTCGCACCGCGAACCCGACGACTGCGCGAGGTGGGCCGAACGCGTCGAACGCCTGCTCGAGTGGGCGACCCTGTTCGGGCTGGTCGACCGGACGGCCGACGGGAACGGTTCGACGGTCCGGTATCGACGCGAGAGGGTCGACCGGTAGCCGATTTCCGTTTGCTGTGTCCCGCGTCTCCCAACCTATGGTGAGGTGTACCGATAGGACACGGCCAGCGGGAAAGAGCACGCGACCGGAGCGGTTGAGACCGTCTGTTTCGACCCCGACGACACTCGGTACGTACCGTCTGCCGGGTGGATCGTCCTCGGGCGTTCGGCCGAATCGGTGTCGACCTCCGCTGGATAATCGGAGACTACCACGGTCGACACCGCGACTGTGTCCAGAGAATACGATCGTAGCGGATCGCTCTGCTCAGTTCCCTCGAGACGTGAAAAGGCTGCGAAACCCACCGAAGCCGACACTCCTATGTATCGTCCAGTCGAACTCTGATATGGTAGCATCTATCACAGGTTGAGCGAGCAAAAAACCTATCCGATCACGTATCGGAGTCACTGACATCCCCGTTTAATCCGAATCATGAACGAAGTTCAACTGGAGGTTGCGAAGGCGTACCCGAACGACTCGGGTCGTGGTATCGCCCGACTCGACCCGGACACGCTGTTGCATCTGAAGCTGAGTCCGGGCGACATCATCGAGATCGAAGGTGCGGATACGACCGCGGCGAAAGTGTGGCGCGCCGACCGGCAGGACTGGAACACGGACACCGTTCGAATCGACGGCTTCACGCGCCAGAACGCGGACGTCGGCATCGGGGAGCGCGTAACGATCCGGAAGGCCGAAGCGACGAAGGCGGATTCACTCACCCTCGCACCCCCCGAGGAGGCGTCGGTCCAGTTCGGTTCCGACGCCGCCGGCATGGTGAAACGCCAGATCCTCAAACGGCCGGTCGTCGGCCGCGACATCGTCCCCGTGATGAGCTCGACGAACCACCCGTTCATGCGATCGCCCGGCCAGGCGATCCCGCTTATCGCGGTCGAAACCGACCCCGAGGGAGTGGTACTCATCACGGAAGATACCGACGTCGAACTCCGAGAGGAACCGATCAGCGGTTTCGAGAAGACCGGTGGCGGAATTACCTACGAAGACATCGGCGGCCTGCAAAGCGAGATCCAGCGGGTTCGGGAGATGGTCGAACTCCCGATGAAACATCCCCAGATTTTCAAGAAACTGGGTATCGAACCGCCACAGGGCGTCTTACTCCACGGACCGCCGGGGACCGGGAAGACGCTGCTCGCCAAAGCCGTCGCCAACGAGACCTCCGCTTCGTTCTTCTCGATCGCCGGCCCCGAGATCATCTCGAAGTACTACGGGGAGTCCGAACAACAGCTCAGAGAGATCTTCGAGGACGCAAGCGAGGAGTCGCCCGCGATCATCTTTATCGACGAACTCGACTCCATCGCGCCCAAACGTGAGGACGTCACCGGCGAGGTCGAACGCCGCGTCGTCGCCCAGTTGTTGACGATGATGGACGGCTTAGAGGCGCGGGGACAGGTGATCGTCATCGCGGCGACCAACCGCGTCGACAGCGTCGACCCTGCACTTCGCCGGCCGGGTCGGTTCGACCGCGAGATCGAGATCGGCGTTCCCGACGAGACTGGCCGCGAGGAGATCCTCCAGATTCACACCCGCGGGATGCCGCTTTCGGACGACGTCAATCTCCCCCACCTCGCGGACGAAACCCACGGTTTCGTCGGTGCCGACATCGAGAGTCTCACCAAGGAGGCGGCGATGAAGGCGCTCCGACGATACCTCCCGGAGATCGATCTCGACGAGGAGGACATCCCGCCGAGTCTGATCGACCGGATGATCGTCAAGCGAGAGGACTTCCGCGGTGCCTTGAACGAAGTCGAACCCTCGGCGATGCGGGAGGTACTCGTCGAACTGCCGAAGATCTCCTGGGACGACGTCGGCGGCCTCCACGACGCCAAAGATCAGGTCAAAGAGTCCGTCGAGTGGCCGCTGAACAACCCCGAACGCTTCGACCGTCTCGGCATCGACCCGCCGGCGGGCGTGTTGCTGTACGGTCCGCCCGGCACCGGGAAGACGCTCATGGCGAAAGCCGTCGCCAACGAGACGAACGCGAACTTCATCTCCGTGCGCGGCCCGCAACTACTTAGCAAGTGGGTCGGCGAGTCCGAGAAGGCGATCCGTCAGACGTTCCGCAAAGCCCGACAGGTCTCGCCGACGGTGATCTTCTTCGACGAACTCGACGCCCTCGCACCCGGGCGGGGCGGCGAGGTCGGCTCGAACGTCTCCGAGCGCGTCGTCAACCAGCTCCTGACGGAACTCGACGGATTAGAGGAGATGGGGAACGTGATGGTCATCGGCGCAACCAACCGTCCCGACATGATCGACCCGGCACTCCTTCGTTCGGGCCGGTTCGACCGTCTCGTCATGATCGGCGAACCCGACGTCGACGGCCGCGAACGGATCCTCGATATCCACACGGAGAACACGCCGCTCGCGGCGGACGTCACCCTCCGTGAAGTCGCGGAGATCACCGACGGCTACGTCGGTTCCGATCTCGAATCGATCGCCCGCGAGGCCGCGATCGAAGCACTTCGTGAGGACCACGAAGCCGACATCGTCGAGATGCGTCACTTCCGTCAGGCGATGGAGAACGTCCGACCGACGATCACGGACGATATCTTAGACTACTACGAACGGATCGAAGAGGAGTTCAAAGGCGGCTCGAGGGGACCGGACCCGACGGGTCGTCGGGACAGTCGCATCGGCTTCCAGTAACGACTCGTTTCTCTCTCGTACGTTCTTCGTACCTGCATTCCAGTTCGGGACGGTTTCCAACGACAGACGAACCGGCGAGCCCACACGACGGGAGAACGACCGTATTCGAGTAAATTGTAGTCAAGCGATCATAAACGGTCGTATCCGTATATACCGACGTGTGGGCGAGAACGCGTGTATCGATGTCGGATTCCCCGGCGCCAGGCGATCGAGGGTCGTCTTCGGTGAGCGGTCCACCGGTCGAGAGTGGGAACGACGATCGACGAAAGATGCTCGAGCGGGTCGTTCCGACTCTCGCCGAACCGATCCGTCGAGCGGGGTTCTGGACCGCAATCGTGGCTCCGTTTCTGTACTTTCCCGTGTTGTTCAACGGGTTAGGGACGTGGCTCGAGTTGCTCTTCTTTCTCGGTTTGCTCTCGGTGAACGTCCTGGCACTGTACGTCGGCCACACCTACCGTCGCTAATCGGCGTTGGCGTGGCCGACTGCTGTCACTGACCGGCGTTGGCGTAGCCGCCGGCTCTGGAGTGTCCCCCCCTACCGTCTCCACTGCCCGGCGTGTACGAGTTCCTCACGCAGCGTACGGCGCTTGACGATGACGAACCCGAGAACGATGAACCCGAATCCGACGAGCGTCGTCGTATCGACGACTTCACCGAGGTAGAGCCAGCCGACGACTGCCGTGAACACTGGGGCGACGTAGGAAACCATGTTGATCTCGACCGCGCCGAGACGCTCGAGCAGGTCGAAGTAAATCAGGAAGCCGATCGCACTCGCGACGACCGCCAGATACGCGAGCGCGCCGATCGCTTCCGGATGTGTCCAGGACGAGGGATCGATCGGCTCTCCCATCGCGATGCTGACGGCGTGCATGAGGAGTGCGCCGCCGATCATCGACCACGCCTCCATCGTCTCGATAGGGAGATCCGAGTCGAAGCGTCTGGTCAGGACGCCACCGAGTGCGAACGACGTGGCGGCACCGAATATCAGCAGTTTGGCGACCACATCGGTCGAAAACAGATTCGACGGATCGGGCTGAGTGATGACGGCGACGCCGACGAGTCCCAAGAGGACTCCGACGACCCCGACCGCCGACAGCGCGTCAGTGGGCATCAATGCCCGGGCGAACCCGGTCGTGAGGACTGGCGACAGACTGATGATGATCGCCGCGGCAGCCGCCGTCGTGTTCTGTTGTCCGACAAACAAGAACACGTGGTAGGCGGCGATCAGCAAGATTGCACCGACAGCCACGACAGCCCACTCGTCTCGTCGACGTGGTCGCCATCGATCAGCCGCGTAAACGGCGTACGCGAACATGAGTAGCCCGGCAACGTCGTATCGAAATGCGGCGAAAAGAACCGGGGGAAAGTGTCGGAGTCCCGCACTGATCGCGACGAATGCGGACCCCCAGAGGGCCGCGAGTATCACGAACAACCCGACGTTGCGAAACCGGTTCACACCGATGCTCACTTCGGACTAATCCTATATATTTCGATTCGAAACGTGCGACGTTTCCCGTAGACGAGACGTGTTCACGACCGAAGGACATCGCTCGAGAACGGGCACGCGGCAGTCATACGGTCTGCTCCGACTGATTGCCGGTCGTCGTGTGACCGGTCGGGACAGACGGACAGCGGTCCGTATCAGAGCGCCGGTCGCTGACGGATCTCGGGAACCTCCTCCGTCTGGCGGAACTGCTCAAGCAGTGGTTTGATGTCATCGAACCCGTCGTCGAGTACGATGTCACCGCTGCGAAGGTCGTACTCGATGATGTCGTAGTCCGCGAGACGCGGGAGGTGATTGTGGACCAAGGATACGTAGATTCGCTGTCTGGTCTCTTTCTCGATGGTCCCCGCCGGTTCGTCCAGCTCCCAGGCGGCCACCTGTGAGATGAACTCCTCGATGTTCGCCCCGCGGTCCTCAGCGAGGAGATACAGCAGATACCGGCGCTCGGACTCGGCTAACAGGGAACAGGCAGCCTCCATTCGGCTTGCACTCGTCCGGTCCATACAGACACGAGACGCGTCGGGGTATTACACCTGCTGCCAACACAGATAGGTCGGAATTCGGAGATTTTCGTTGACGCTGATCGGTGTCTCCGGGACGTACCGGCTCACGGACGAGTCTCCGCGGCGACTTCCCGTTCAGTGGGCGGGTGGAGAGACGCCCGGAACGACCGCGACAAGTTTCGATCTGATCCGACGGGGTTCGTCTGGCCTAACGGGTATATCCGTATCAGCTCGGTCCCGCCTGATCGCCCCGCTCGTCTGCCCCGGACGTCGACTCGGGGTCGTCGTACAGGTGACACGCGACCGGGTGATGTCCGTCGTCGAGTTCCGGATTTCGTCGTTCGCAGACGCTCTCGTACGTCGAAGCCAGCCGCTCGGCGGCTGCATCCCAGTCGGCTGTCGCCAGGTGTGCGAGCGCCTCGTCGACGGCTGCCTCGTGTCGACCGGATAGGTCGGACTCGAGCAATCGCCGCTTCAACTCGGTGACGAACGCTCGCGTCTCGCCGGCGTCGAAGTCGTCCTCACCGAGCGACTCGAGGGAGACGTCCCGACGTTCGATTCGCTCGCGGAGGTTCACGATCGCACGGTACTCGTCCTGATCGATAGCGAGGTCGTCGGGCGGGATCACCATCGGACACCGGGTTCGAAACCGGCAGCCGCTCGGTGGATCGCGGGGAGAGGGCACGTCACCCGAGATCGTCTCGCGATCCCGGTCTCGCTCTGCCGTCGTCGCCCGCGGTACGCTCTCGAGCAACGCCTCCGTGTAGGGGTGTTTCGGTTCCTCGAAGATGGCTTCGACGGGGCCGATCTCGACGATCTCGCCGAGGTACATGACGGCGACCCGGTCGCAGATGTGACGGATGACCGAGAGATCGTGGCTGATCAGCAGGTAGGTCAGGTCGAACTCCGTCTGGAGGTCTTCGAGCAGGTTCAGCACCTGGGCCTGCACGGAGACGTCGAGCGCCGACGTCGGCTCGTCGAGAACGAGGAACTCCGGCTCGAGCGCGAGCGCGCGAGCGATGCCGATCCGCTGGCGCTGACCGCCGGAGAACTCGTGGGGGTACCGGTCGAGCTGGTCAGCCGAGAGACCGACGCGTTCGAGCAGGTCGCGGACGAGTTTGCGCCGTTCGGCGTCAGTGTCGACGTCGTGAACGTCGAGGGGCTGTCGGACGATCTCACCGACCGTCATCCGAGGATCGAGACTCGAGAACGGGTCCTGGAAGACGACCTGTGCCTCCCGACGGAACTCGTTCAGTTCGTCCCCGCCGAGGTCGTAGACGTCACGTCCCTCGAACTCGACGCGACCATCGGTCGCCTCCTGGAGTCGGAGGAGCGTCTCGCCCGTCGTGGACTTTCCGCAGCCGGACTCACCGACCAGGCCGAGCGTTTCGCCGCGGTGGACATCGAAGCTGACGCCGTCGACGGCGCGGACGGCGACCGGCTCGCCCCCCAGCAGGCGGTCGAAGACGGAGTCGTTCTCCCAGAAGTACTTGTGGAGGTCGTCGACCCGCACGAGCGGCTCGTCGACACTCCTCTCGTCGGTCGTCTTCCCCCCGTTCGCACCCGTTCCGTCTGCCGTACTCGCGTCGTCCGTACTCACGGGCGGTCACCTCCGGGCTCGTCGACCGGTTGCCGCGGTGGGTTGCCGGGGCCGGTGGACTCGTCGATATCCGTTCCAGGGTCGGCGTATACGTCCGCGGTCGGACGCTCTTTCCCTCCGAAGTAGTCCGCCGGCAGCGCGCGGGACTCGTCGTACTCAGTCTCCGTGAGGACGCAGCGAACCTCGTGATTATCGCTTCCCGGCGCGTTGAACTCCGGCGGATGCTCGAGACAGTCCTCCATGGCCTTCGGACAGCGATCGGCGAACTGGCACCGGTCGTCCATCTCGTGGTCGAGCAGACTTGGGACGTTCCCAGGGATCGGCTGGAGACGCCCACCCGCGCGCTCGAGGTCGGGAACCGAACCGAGCAGCCCTTCGGTGTAGGGGTGGACGTGGTCGTCGAAGACGTCGGAGAGCGTCCCGCGCTCGACGATCTCGCCGGCGTACATGACGCCAACCTGGTCGCACATGCGTGCGATAACGCCGAGGTTGTGTGTGATCAACAGGATCGTCATGCCCGTCTCCGCCTGGAGCTCGTCGAGGAGGTCCAGGATCTGGGCCTGGATGGTGACGTCCAGTGCGGTCGTCGGCTCGTCGGCGATCAGCAGATCCGGCTCGCCGGCCAGCGCCTGCGCGATCATCGCCCGCTGGAGCATCCCGCCGGAGTACTCGTGTGGGTACTCGTCGGCTCGTTCGATCGGGTCGGGAATGCCGACCAGCTCGAGCAGTTCGATCGCCCGCTCGTGACTCGCCTCGGAGACGTACCGCTGGGACGGAAGAACCGTCGATAGGAGGTAGTTTCCGAGCGAATACTCCCGCGTTCGCGCCCGCGTCGATCGCGGGTTCGCGCTGGCCCGGCGCTGGACTTCGACGGCTTCCGCGAGTTGCTCGCCGACGGTCAGCGTCGGGTTGAAGCTACTTTCCGGGTCCTGAAAGATCATGCTGAACGATGTCCCGCGAAGCGATCGCCTGACGTCGTCGGAAAGCGCGAGCAAGTCGACGAACTCGCCGTCGACTGCGTCCGGATAGTTCCCTTCGACGTCCTCGACGAGGTCTCGGTTTCGATACCAGATCTCGCCGCTCGTGATCTCTCCCGGCGATTCGATCAGATTCATGACCGAACGAGCGGTGACGCTTTTACCGCTGCCGCTCTCGCCGACGATCCCGAATATCTCGCCGCGTTCGATCCGAAGATCGAGGTTCGAGACCGCGTTTACCTGTCCCTCCGTCGTGAAAAACCGGGTCGAAAGATCGTTTACTCGAAGTACATCTTCTGTCATCGTCCTTCACCCTCGATGTTTGGGTCGAGTGCGTCCCGGAGCCAGTCGCCCAGCAAGTTGACGCTGATCACTGCCAGGACGATCCCGATCCCCGGAAGCATCGAGACCCATGGTCTGGTTCTGAGGACGTCCTGGCCTCGTTCGATCTCGTATCCCCAGGAGAGCGTCGTTCCGGAAAAGCCAAGATACGCAAGCGATGCCTCCAGGAGGATGATCACCGCGACCTGAATCGTTGCGAGCACGATGATCGGCGTCAGGCTGTTCGGGAGGACGTGTTTCAACAGGATCGTCCGGTTGCTCGCCCCGAAGCTGCGTGCCGCCTTGACGTACTCTTCGTTCCGGATCGACAGTGCCTCGCCGCGGGCGACCCGCGCGAACCATACCCAGGTGACGAGGCCGACGACGATCGTAACGGTTCCGGGGATCGGTATCGATTCGGGCATCCCCTCTGCCAGTCCGGCCCGGACGATCGGATCGGGGACGTAAAATGGCGACTCCCCGAACACGCCGATAAGCGCAAGTGCGAGTACGAGCGCCGGGAACGCCAGCATGACGTCTGCGATACGCATCAGACCGTCGTCGATCCGGCCGCCGTAGTATCCCGCAACGAGCCCGACCGGAACCCCGATCGCGACTGCCATACTCGTTCCGAGGAGTCCAACGAGCAACGAGACTCGCGCCCCGTAGAGGAACCGCGAGTAGACGTCTTGTCCGACGTTGTTCGTTCCGAGGACGTGTTCGCTCGAGCCCTGTACCGTTACTTCACCGATTTCACCGTCCGCCGCGACCTGCGTTGTATATTCGTGACCGAGCGGTGGATACTCCGCACCCTCCTCCGTGTAGTGGCCCGTCCGAGTCGGATCGTGAGTAGCCAGAATCGGTGCGAACATCGCCATAATCAGAATCGAGAGCAACAACACGAGTCCGATTTTCGGGAGCAAGCTCTCGGAGAACGTCTGTTTCAGGTTCGATTTGACTCTCTTGGAAATCATTCGTCGCTCACCTGTGGGTTGAGATAGGCGTACAGTGCGTCGACGACGATGTTGATCGAGACGAACGCGATGGCGATGAAGACGACGATCCCCTGCATGAGCGGCCAGTCTCGCGCATCCAGCGCGTCGATGAGTCGGAGCCCGAGGCCGGGCCAATTGAACACTGTTTCGGTGATGACCGCACCACCCATCAGCGTCCCGATCTGGAGACCGAGGACGGTGAGGATCGGAATCATCGTATTTCGAAGCACGTGTTTGTACCGGACGAGGACCGCGGGCAGTCCCTTCGCCTGACTCGCCGTTACGTAGGGTTTTCCGAGCTCGTCGACCATTCCACTCCGGGTGAGGCGGGTGATCAGCGCCGTAAAGTACGTTCCGAGCGTGATGGCCGGAAGCGCGATGTATTTCAGCCACGTGAAGACGTCGCTCGGGGAGCCGGTCTGGGCGAGTGTCAGGACGGCCGGACCGAACCCGACCGGTCGCCGACCCGTCGGAAAGAGACCGGCCCACACGCCCAGAATGAGAATCAACATCAGTCCGAGCCAGAAGTTCGGCGTGGAGATCCCCAGCAACGAAAACAGCGTCGCTCCGTAGTCGGAGGGCTGGTTCCGTCGTGTCGCCGAAATGACGCCCAGCGGAATCGCGATGACGATCGCGACGATCGTCGCGGCCACAGCGAGTTCGATCGTCGCCGGAATGCGTTCGATGACCATCGCCTCGACCTCCCTGTTCGACTGCCAGGAGTAGCCGAAATCACCGACGACCATCCCCTGAAGGTAGTCGAAATACTGCACGTAGATCGGTTCGTTCAATCCCTCCTCTTCTCTGACTTGCTCGACGAGTGCCTGCGTTGCTCCCTCGGCAAGCATCAGGTTCGCCGGGTCACCGGGCGATACTGCCCGGAGCCCGAACATGATCGTGATGACTCCCCAGATGACGAACACTCCCTGAAGTATTCGCCGTACGAGGAACTTCCCCAGCGTCATTTGAATGTAGTACCCATAGACCGTATCGAGTGAATCGAGGGGCTGATAATCACGCTTTCGTTTCACCGGAAGACAGGCCGCGAGACCTGTCGTTACCGGTCCATTTCCCAGATGTAGACGGTCTCGTCTTCGCGTGGATCCCACTGGATGTCGTCTCTGACACCGTAGATACTCTCCTGGGTGTGGAGGAAGACGAACGGGGCCTTCTCGTGGGCGAGCTGGTTGACCTCCTCGAGCTGTGCTCGTCGCTCGTCGGGATCCTCGATCTGCTGGCTCTCGAGGATCGCGTCGCTGAGTTCTTCGTCGTGGAACGTCCGGTTCGGGTTGTCAGGGATCGTAAAGAATCCCTGGACGCCGTAGTCGGTGTCACCGGTGATGGTCCCCCAGCCGATCAGGTAGAACGGAATCTCCCAGGTGTCTTCGTACTCGTCGGGATCGACGCCGGCCTGGTTCGCGTCCGAGACGACACCGAAGTCGACGATGTTCGCCGAGCAGTCGACGTTGTCGAGTTGGTCAATCTGGTCGGCGACGGTCTCGCCGACGTCGGCGTCGTTGAGGTACCGTCCGGACGGTGCGACGAGTTCGATCTCCACACCACCGTAGCCGCTGTCCTCGACGAGGCTCTCGGCCGTCCCGATGTCCTGTTCGTATGGTTCGATACTGTCGTTGAAACCGTTGATTCCGGGTGCAACTGGCTGTCCTCGGGGCTCGCCGAACCCGCTGAGGATCGTATCGACGATCTCCTCGTTGTCGACGGCGTAGTTCATCGCCTGCCGGAACTCCAGACTGTCGAACGGTTCGACCGTGTTTTTCATCGGGCAGAAGATGTTCCGGAAGCTCGTCACCTGCCGTACCTCGACTCCGTCGGCGTTCTGGACGGTCGTCACGTCCTCCGGCAGGATGTTGATCGTGAGATCCGTCTCTTCCGTCTCGAGTGAGGCCACCCGACCACTGGATTCGCCATCGGCGTTGAACCTGACCGTCTCGAACGGTGGCTCGTCGCCCCAGTAATCGTCGAACCGCTCGAGGACGATCTCTTCGCCCGAGGTGAAGTCGACGACCTCGTACGGGCCGGTCCCGTTGAAATCCTCCGGATCGGCCCCGGAGATCGCCTCGTTTTCGGCGTCGTGGTTGTCGATCGCCCACTCCATGTTCAGCGCGCGAGCGTAGTTACCGAACTCGAACTCGGCCAGACCAGGCGCGGCTCCGTAGTGGACCTCGAGAGTCGTGTCGTCGACCGCCTCCGCGCCCTCGATCGAACCGAGGCCGAAGGTCCCGATCGGGCTCGGGACGCCCATCTCCGGATCGACCGTCCGATTGATCGTCCAGGCGACGTCCTCCGCGGTCAGGTCGTCGCCGTTGTGGAAGACGACGCCGTCCCGGAGGGAAAGCTCAGTCGTCCCTTCGCCTTCCTGGATCTCCCAGTCCTCGACGACGCGTCCGAAGATTCCCTCACCGGGTTCGAAGTCGAAAAGCGGTTCGTAGATGTGGTCGTACACGTCGAAGTAGTCTCCGGTGATGTGATCGAGTGGATCGATCGTGTCCGGAAACTGCGACAGCGTGATTGTGAGTTCGTCGACGTCTCCGTTTACGTCACCGTTCCCATCGTCGTCACCGTTACCGGTGCCGTTTCCGTCGTCCACACAACCGGCGAGCGTTCCGATCCCGGTCGCCGCCCCTGCGGCACCGGTAAGTTTCAGCAGCGTTCGTCGGTCGATACTTCGTCTATTAGCACCCTTCATACCAGATGGAGAAACAAGCAGGTTTTTCATAAATGTTGCTGATGTCAGGATCGGTTACTGTGTACTTCTTTTCATTTGGAAGACTGAATGGATATTCGATTATCAGTTCAGTATTTCCAAACGAATAATATGACCTCCAGAATTCGAACTCAATTGGACGATCGTTTCATTCCCCTCGAATGGCCGGAGCGAAACCGTCCACGTCGCAGTTCATCGACTCTTCGATCACACCCTCCGGTGGCGTTCGCCACCTGAATTCGTGTGTGCCAGATGAGCCACTTCTGACGTCGGCTCCCGTCACGAAATGAACCGCCAGCGGCGTCGGCAGCCACCTGGGTTGGATACGGATGAGAACGACCGAGCAATCGTTCCCGCTCGTTAGCAGACCGATATTCCGAACAAACGACGGGGGCGAGGGCGCTACAGTTCGTTCAGTTTTCGGAGTAACTGGCCGCGGTACTCCTGGTCGCTCGTCACGCCCTTGACCTCCAAGACGTTTCGCTCGAGTTTGTCGAGGGCGACACGAAAGGCGTTCTCCGCGCCGTAGCCTTCGCCGGTGCCGGCGACCTGGCCCTTGTTCGTGCGGAGGCGGATCTGGCAGTGGATCAACGGCGTCCCGCGCAGTTTCTCTTTGTGTTCTTTGAAGCGGACGTGTGCGTGCATCACCTGCATCTCGGCGTACTTGTCGGCGACCTCCGTGATGCTCTCGACGATCGACTCTCGGGAGATCGTATCGAGAAGGGAGATGTTCGTAATCTGAACGTCCATGTGTTCTTCTTCCGTAAACGTCAGCGCACGCAGGACGTCGGTCTTGGTGACGACGCCGGTGACGATCCGGTCGTCGTCCTCGGGCGTGACCACCAACCCGCCGTAATCGAGTTCGAGCATCGTCTCGACGGCTTCCTCTGCGGTGGCGTCGAGCGTCGTCGTCTCGACGGGGCTGTTCATGATGTCGTAGACCGGGACGTCGAGCATCCGTTCGTTGTCGCCAACTCGGTCCCCGGTGGTCATCCGGTCGTTCTCGCGGATGACGAAATCGGCGATGTCGTGGGTCGTCACGACGCCGGTGAGATATCCGTTCTCGTTCTGGACCGGGATGCGAGAGATGCCGTGTTCACGAAGCCTGTTGATCGCCTTCCCGATTCCGTCGTCCTCTGCGATCGTGACCGGCTCCGCCGAGTAGACGTCTTCGACCGTGAGTGCGTTGAGGTTCTCGAGAACCGCCTCGAGGACGGCATCGCTGCTGATGACGCCCCAGAGTTCGCCGTCCTCGAAGACGGGTGCCATCTTCGCGTTGCTCTCGATCAACACTCGAGCGGTTTCTCGGACGTCTTCGTCGCGGCTGACACGCGGGGCCGGTGCGCTTCGACTCGGCTTGATCAGGGCTGCCACCTTCGCGTCGTCTTCGACGTGAGACTGCAGCACCTCCCGCTCGCTGATGACGCCCTCGTACTCCCCGTCGTCAGCGACGATAATCCCCTTCGGGTTGCCGTTCTCGAAGGTCGAACGGACCTTCCCCATGCGCGTTCCAACGTCGACTTCGATGTACTCCTGCGTGGCGATATCAGCGATATTCATCGTTACGAGAGGATATACTGCTGCAGGGCTTTTGAAGATACTGCCTGTTCCCGTCGCCCGGAGGAAGTTTCTTGTCTTCGAACCGAAACGTACGACGTATGAGACCCGACATCAGCGTTCTCGGTCGGTACACCTACCTCGCGACCGAACTGTTCTGGGGAACCGTCGCGTTCGTCCTGCTCAGGCGAGCGGGCGCGCTGCGGAAAGCCGCCGTCACGATCCTCGTCCTCTATCCGATCGCGTACGTCTGGGATCGGTACACCCTCGCCGTCGGCGTCTTCGACATCACGCTCCGAACCGGCATCGACGTCGCCGGCATTCCACTCGAGGAACACCTGTTTATGGCTGTCGTCCCGGGGCTAGTCATCGGCATCCACGAGACGATATTCGGTAATGACGCCGCTGACGCCGCGGGCGGATAGAGCCCCGACCGGCTCCGACCTACCCGAGTTTCAGCGACTGCAACGCACCCGGACCGTCTTGGGTACTGGTGGTGTCCCGGCGAACGATGGACCGCCGACCTGCGAGCGAACGGGTGGGGGACGCCGACGACTCGAGCGATCGTGTCATCCTCCGTGCGATCGTTCGACTGGGCCTCGCCGTCGCCGTCCTCTCGGCGCTCGTCTTCGGGATCGTCTCGTTCGCGCCGTCGACGCTCGAGACGGTCGACGACGTTCGAGATCTGCCGAATCCGAGCGCCGACCCGCCGCCGGTCGACGAGCACTATCCCGACGTTACCGACCCCGACGACCCCGGAGCGTCGACGTACGAAACCGATGTCGAGCCCATCTCGTCGGCCGACGTCGAGCGATTCGTCCACGCCGAAGTGAACGACCGACGGGCCGACCACGGCCTCGAGCCCCTCGAGTGGGACGGCACCGTAGCCTCGGTCTCGCGTGCACACAGCCAGGACATGGCCGAGCGCGAGTACTTCGCACACGTCAACCCCGACGACGAAGGTCCGTTCGATCGGTTCAGCGCGGTCGACGGCTACTGTCGAGGCTACGGTGAAAACATCGCGCTCACGTGGGTCGACAGACCGGTCGAGCGGCCCGGAAACGGCGATATCGTCGAGTACCACACCGCCGAAGGGCTCGCGGAGGGGCTAGTCGACCAGTGGATGAACTCCACGTCCCATCGCGAGGCGATCCTCGAAGACCACGGCGGGCCGGGCTGGGACCGCGGCGGTGTCGGCGTCTACATCACCGACGACGGCGAAGTCTACGCGTCGCACAACTTCTGTCACGAGTACTGATAGGCTTGCTGTCCCGGTATCCCGGCGCAACTGCTGTCCGGATCCAGATGTGCCGGAAATAACGCACAGTAGACGGTATGAGACGACCGCTGGAGGTGGTGTGTAGGAAGTCCGTGGGACTCTCGGACGGACTGTGACACTGCCACACAAACCAGAAATGACGAACTCGAGAGTCACGACGGAGCCGGCACAGCTGTTGCAAACCGATCACAACGTCAATAGGTCGGCGGTCGTAGACCCAGTATGGATCCGAAAGCGACGACCCTCGCGCTCTATCGAACCGCGAGCGACCGCGACGTTACCTACCTCGCGGCCGGCTTCGCCTACTACGCGTTCGTCTCCGTGATCCCGCTCGTGTTGCTCGCACTCGTCGTCGGCTCGCTTCTCGGCGGGGAGCGGATCGCACAGCAGTTGATCCTCGTCGCCGGCGACTTTCTCCCCGAAGCCGGCGAGGACCTCGTTACCGACGCACTGACGACCGAAGCTGGACGCACAGAGGCGACGGTTGTGGCGCTCGGCGTCGCCATCTGGGGTGCGCTCAAGGTGTTTCGCGGGCTCAGCCTGGCTTTCGACAGAATCTACGACGAGGTCGCCGAGGACTCGCTTCTCACCGAGATCCGAGAGGGGCTGGTCGTCATCGTCGCCGGCACAGGTGCCCTGGCGCTGATGATCGTCGTGGGGACGGTGCTCGGTATCGTCTCCGGAGCCGTTCCGTACGCGGGAGTGCTGAGCTGGGTCGTCTTGCTAGTCGGACTCGTTCTCGTGTTCCTTCCGATCTACTACGTCCTGCCGCCGATTTCGATCGACCTCGCGGAAGCAGTTCCCGGCGCACTGTTCGCCGCCGTCGGCTGGGCGATCCTGCAGGCAGGATTCCAGCTCTACGCCGCGAACGCCGGCCGGTATCAGGCGTACGGCGCTGTCGGTGGAGTGTTGTTGTTCGTCACCTGGCTCTACTTCGCCGGCATCGTCATCCTGTTCGGGGCCGTACTCAACGTCGTCCTGTCACGGCCGGCACTCGTCGAGTGAGACGGGTTGCTGTCCCATTATCCGGTCACGCCCGCCCCACAGGCCGCGGCTGGGCCGGCACTGGTGGAGAGAAAAGCGTACGAAGAGTCGTCGACCAGTCCCGGACTAGTTTCATTTCATACAGGTTGTGGTCGTCGAAACAATTATGCTGGCCTGGTGGGCAGACAACCACCATGACCGACGACAGATCGCACCGTTCCGACGAGGACAACGTCGAAGGGGCAGCCGGCACCTCGAGTGGCGGGCTCGAGCCCGGTGGCGGGCCACAGCGAGTCGTCTCGGAGCGAAGCGTCGACGACATCCTGGACTCGCTGGACGAGTCCGCTCCGGACAACGAGTCGGAGGACGGTTCGCGTTCGAACGAGCCCGAAGACGACTCCCGGCCGATCGAAACGGCGAGCGAGACGGACGACGACCCGTCGTCCGACGACGAGAGTACCGGGCCGGAAGGGTCCGGTACGGTGGCGTTCGACGAGAAACGCGTTCCAGAGACGATCGACGAACCCGAGCGTCACGCCTCGAGCGACGGCCGTGGTGAAACAGTTCCCGCGAACGACGCTGGCGGTGAATCCGGAACCGAACCCGACGGCGAAACTGCCGGCGAGGATCGGGTCGTGGACCACGACGCACTCGAGACCCGGATCGCACGCGGGGACGTCACGGGTGCGGACGTTCGGGCCGCGGAAGCCGGCGAAGGCCGCGACCCCTCGCCCGAAATCGACGAGGTCGACCTCTCGCTGGACGACCTCGAGACGGCGAGTCCACCGACGAAATCGTACGCCCGGTCGACCGGCGATACCGCCCCAACCGACGGCGACGCGGCACGGATCGAGGGAGATACGGCCCAACTCGAGGCCAGTGAGGCTGGGGCCGACACCTCGGCGGGGTCCGCTGACGACAAAGGGGCCAGCGACTCCACCGGCGGCGTGATCGGCCGGATCAAAGACCTCTTTTCGGGGTAGGCACAACCGCGACAGTCGCGGTGACTCCTCGCCCCGTCGCTCGAGCGGCCCGACACCGATTCGACGGGCTGTCTCGGCGGACCGACACACGATTCTTCGTTCGGCCGGGTTTCTTTTTGTTCTCGTCGCCGGAAGACTCGAGCGATGCGCGCTGCCGTCCTCGAGGAACACGGCGAACCGCTCGTGATCGAAGACGTGGCGACTCCGGAGCCAGGCCGGGGTGAGGTCGTCGTCGAGACGCGGGCGTGTGGGATCTGTCGGAGTGACTGGCACGCCTGGCAGGGAGACTGGAGCTGGGTCGGCGCGTCGGTTCCGGAGGGCCAGATCCGCGGCCACGAGCCGGCGGGCGTCGTCGCGGCCGTCGGAGAGGACGTCGAGACCCTCGCGGAGGGTGATCGAGTCACCGTTCCGTTTCACCTCGGAGACGGCACCTGTCCGCACTGTCGGGAGGGGCGATCCACGGCTGTGGCGGCGTCGGTCTGTCGGCGGTCCACGTCGCGGTGGGACTCGGTGCCCGACCGATCGCCGTCGACGTCCGCCCGGAGCCACTCGAGCGGGCGCGGGAACTCGAGGCAGCCGAGACGATCGACACAACGGCGGTCGACGACGTCGCACAGGAGATCGTCGCGATCACGGACGGCGGCGCGAACGTCTCTGTCGACGCGCTCGGGATCGCCGACACCTGCCGAAACTCGATCCGAGGACTGGGAACGAGGGGAACGCACGTCCAGATCGGCCTCACGACCGGCGATGACGCCGGCGACATCGAATTGCCGAGTCGACCACATGACACTCGAGGAGATCGAGTTCTACGGCCCTCACGGCATGCCAGCCGTCCGCTACGGAGGGCTGTTCGACCTGATTCGACAGGGGACGATCGAGCCGGGAAAAATCGTCGGCGAGCACCTCTCGATCGAGGACGTTCCGGAGACGCTGTCCGCGATGGGCGAGTATCGAACCGTCGGAATACCCGTCGTCACGCAGTTCTGACTCACGTGGCCATCTGCTGGTGGGAACGAACCGAGAGTGTAGATCCCCAGCAGATCCAGCGGGAACAGGAGGATACCGACGCCGATCGAGACGCCGGCGGCGACGACACCCAGAAGGGGAGAATTCCGGAGACGATCAGCGATTCCGTGATCGCCTACTCGAGGCGGCCGTAGGAGCTGTCGGAGAGCATAGTCCCAAGGGATGTCGACTCAGCCACAATCATCGAAAGTGAACGTACGGCAGCAGTCGGACCACGGGTAGAGTAGACGAACTCTCGGCGACGTCGACGAGTCGTCGTCACTCCATCGGGTGGATGTCCGTGACCGTCCCGACGCCCTTGCTTCGACCCTCGCGGAAGACGAACTTCTGGCCCTCCTCGACGAGATACGGTCGGAACTTGAAGCGGACGGTGGCCTCCCCCGAGTCACCGGGCAGCAGACGGCCGTCCTCCGGATAGAAGGCGGCGGCCTCGCCGATCGTCTCGAGGTGGACGACGGGTTCGTAGCCGTCGCCGATCCGGGTCGGATGGTTGAGCACCATCACCTCGGCCTCGAACTCCCGTACCGGCTTGGGATCCGCATCGCGGGGGAGCAACGCCATCCCACGTTCGATCGCGCTCTCTTTGATCCCCTTGAGCGCGATGCCGACGATCCGTCCCGCCTGGGCCTCGTCGACCCGGTGGTAGTGCATCTCGATCGAGCGAACCTCAACTTCCTGGAACCGCCCGTCCGGCATCGGCCCGATCAGGAGTTCGTCGCCGGCCTCGACCTCGCCGGACATCACCGTCCCCGAGGCGACCGCCCCGACGCCGGTCACCGAGTAGCTGCGGTCGACGTACATCCGGAACTCGCCGGCGTCCTGGCCCGTCTTCGGGAGCCGATCGAACAGTTCGTCCAGCGTCTCGAGGCCCTCCATCGTGATCGCGCTCGTCTCGACGATCGGGACGACGCGCTCGCCGACCTCCTCGATCGCGGCGTCGACGCCGTGGCGGGCGACCCGCAGCGGCGACTTCTCGACCTCGCGAAGGAGCCGCTCGACCTCGCGTTCGACCTCCTCGACGCGTTCGTCGCTGACCGCGTCGGTCTTCGTGATCGCGACGATCGTCGGGAGATCGGTCGCGAGTAACACGCCGAGGTGTTCCCGGGTCGTCCGGGTCGGGCCGTCGTCGGCGGCGACCACGAGCAAGCCGTAGTCGAGTTTCTGCCCGACCAGTCCGCGGATCGTGGTCCGAAGCCACGGCTCGTGACCGACCGTGTCGACGAACGAGACCAGCCGATCGGCGTTCTCGACGACCTCCGCGCGGTCGGCTTTGCGGTTCGGATTTCGAACGCGGACGGGGCCGTCCTCGTCGAATCCGTAGACAGCGTAGGAGAGGTCCGCCGACAGCCCCCGTTCGACCTCGTGGGGCTGGACGTCGAGGTACGAACGGGTCGCACCGTCGCCGTCGTCGGGCGTGCCGGTCACGAGCGAGCCGACGAGCGTGCTCTTGCCGTGGTCGACGTGACCAGCCGTCCCGACGACGACGTGCTCGTCGTCCGTCTCGAGGACGCCGCCCTCGCGGATCGTGGCGACGCCGACGAGCCCCTCGTTTCGGCCGTCGCCAACGCCCCACGTCTGGACGTTCTCGATGTGTGCGTCGGCCTCCTCGGCGAGCAACGAGAGGACGTCCATCGTCTCGGAGAAGGTGTCGGGATCGACGCCGGCGAGCCCGCCGTCGTCGGTGACGCCCACGACGTAGGTGGCCTCGCCGTCGCCGGAGAGAATGCGGTGTCTGAGCTGGGCGGCCAGACTCTCCCGACGCCCACCCTCGAGGTGGACGTCTCGTGACAACCGTTCTTTGAATTCGACGCTGCCACCGTCCTGTTCGCCACGGTCCAGGGCTCGCTCGAGGAGAGCCCGGTCACGGCTCATACCCACCGGTAGAGAGCCACACGGCAAAAGCCTTCCCGTCACGTGCTGACAAACGTCACGGTTACCGACCCCGAACCCCTCCTGAACGATCCTCTCCCGACTCGTGGCCTCGAGCCCGCCATCCGACTCGAGACGAGTTCCGGGCCCGGATTCAAGGCGTTCGAGCGCCTACGAGTGGTATGAGCGTCAGCGGTCTCTGCCAGATCTGTGAGTCTCGCCCGGCCCAGGAGCGGTGTGACAACTGCGGGACGATGGCGTGCGAACAACACTACGAGCGAGGGCTGGGGTTGTGCGCCGACTGTGCCGCCCAGGCCGATCCCGGTCGCCGGGACGACGTCGACGTCAACCGGTTTTGAGACCGGCCGGTATCGTCGGTACCGGCGCGAACAGGGGCGGGCCGTGAGTACGCCGGGTGCGACGAGTCCTACCCCGGGAGTGGCGGACAGCGGCCTCTCTACTCGCGGTACTGGTTCAACCGCTCTTTGAGCCGTCGCGCCGCCTGACCGCTGGCCTGGGCGAACTGTTCACCCTGATTCTCGCCGGCGAAGATGATCCCCCGCGAGGAGTTGACCAGCCCGACGCCGTCGGCCAGCCCGTACTCGATGGCGGCCTCGGCATCGCCGCCCTGGGCACCCACGCCGGGGACGAGGAAGGGAAGGTCCGGAACGATTTCGCGGACCTCCTCGAGTTCGTCGGGCGTGGTCGCGCCGACGACGAGACCGACGTTGTCGTTCTCGTTCCACAGGTCCGCGAGCGCGGCAATACGTTCGTAGACGGGTTCGCCGCTCTCGAGTTCGAGGTCCTGGAGGTCCTCGCCGCCGGGGTTGGAGGTTCGACAGAGGACGAAGATACCCGCCTCCTCGTTCGACAGGAACGGCTGGAGGGAGTCCCGACCCATATACGGATTGACCGTGATCGCGTCGACGGTCTCGAGGATCTTCGCGTACTGTCTGGTCGTGTTGCCGATGTCCGCCCGCTTGGCGTCGAGCAAGACGGGGACGTCCTTGCCGTGAGCATAGGCGACCGTCTCCTCTAGGGCTCGCCAGCCGTCGGGATCCTCGTAGAATGCGGCGTTTGGCTTGAAAGCGGCGGCGTGTTCGTGGGTCGCATCGATGATCCGGCGGTTGAAGGCCCACCGCGGGAGATCGTACTCTGCTAAGTGATCGGGAATCCGCGACTGATCGGGATCGAGGCCGACGCTGACGACGCTGTCGACCGTCCGAATCCGGTCGTGAAGCCGGTCGAAGAAGTTCATACTCGCGACTGTCGTCCCAGAGGTCGAAAAAGTTCCTATCCGGTCGAGGGGCGAAGATGGGAGATATTCGACCGATCCGTCTCAGTGATCGTGACCCTCGTCGTCCGATCCCTCGAAGAATCGCCCGCGGTAGTACTCGGCAAGTTCTCTGTCGAACGACTCGAACTCGAGGATGTCGTCCTCGTCGTATTCGTCGAACTCGTCGACGAACGACTCGGCGTCGCTGCGGTCGGCGAACGGTGTCGGGTTCCGCATCATGATGTCGTCGACGTGGTCCGGATCGGTCACACGGACGAAAACCGCTTCGGAGGCGTCGAGGAGTTCTCCCGTCTCATATCCGGTAACCCAGACGTTCGCCACGTCTTCGTCCGGCCCGCCGAACTCCTCCGGAGCGGCGTAGTACGCGGCCATACACCCCGAAGAACAGAAGAATTCGCGATGGCCGTCCTCGTGAACTAGCTGGGCGTTCCAGTCTGGATGTTCTCGAGCGACCATGCTGCAGACAGCGCACTCCCTGTCGTCGGGGAACGCGGCTGCCACTTCGATGTCTTTCTCGCCTCCAGCGTCCTCGTCAGTACCTTCCGTCTCGCCTTCGTCGGATTCCGACGCAGGTTCGTCGTCCGACTCGCCTCCGTCACCAGGTGCGTCGTCTTCACCCGTCTGGTCGCCCAGACAGCCCGCAACGCCGACTACCGTTCCCGTGCCGATTACACCGAGTACGCGACGTCGTCCATACCTGGAAGTTGAGTCGTCTTCCATATCGCTACGAACGAGCAAGGGATGTAAACGCTATTTGGTACTTTCGTCGAACGCGTTCGATGGACAAACCAAAGGTCGACTTTCGTGTCCGAAGCTCACCGATACCGCTTTGAACTCTGGGGTATCCATCATCCAAATTTTATGTGGCTCCAGAACACTTTCTCCGATCCCGACGATATACTGCCGGGCGTCCTTGATACGGATTGTTGTCAGGGTTTACCGGTGATCGGTGACCCCGTCCGAGCGATCACCGGTACCGAACGACAACGATCCGTATGATACGGACCGCGATGAGTCGTTACCGGTCGATCGCAGACCGGCGGTGCGATCGACCGGAAATCAGTCATCGCAGACCGTATGAGTCGATGCGAGCGTCCGCTTCCCGAGCGACTGTGTCCGGTCTGGGTAAAAATCCGACTATCTGAACCCGAATCCCTATCAGAACTCGAGCAACTCGACGAGGTTTCCCTCCGGATCGCGGACGAACAAGACGGTGCTCCCGGTCTCGGTGGTCTGTGGTTCGCTGATCGTCGCCACGTCATCCGGAAGCCCCTCGTAGAACGCGTCGGCGTCGTCGACTTCGAGTCCAACGTGGCTCGCCCCGGGCTGGTTGAGCCCCGCGGACGCCGACGCTCGTGCCTTCGGGTCGTACTCGACGAGTTCGATCCGAACGCCCTCACCATCGAGGTGGACGAACTCGGCGCTTGCGTCCTCGACGCCGACCGCACTCGAGAACGCCTCGCCAGAGACGGCGAACCTGTCGGCGACCGAGAGGCCGAGGACGTCCCGGTAGAACGAGAGCGTCTCCTCGAGGTCGTTGACGGTGATGCCGACGTGATGTGTGCTGCAGTTCGGATCGGGCATACTCCCGACTCGGGAGAGCGGACAGGTAAAAGGCGAGGATCCGTCGACGTCGCGGGGATGTGCGATCGGAGCGATTCGTGCCACGATGGCCACCATTATTTCACCAGCGTGCCAACCCGACGGTATGACCCGCGTCGCGCTCATCGCCCACGACGAGAAGAAGCCGGATCTCATCGAGTTCGCCCGAGAGAACGAGGACCAACTCCTCGAGTACGAACTGATCGCGACAGGCACGACCGGGAGCCGGCTGATGGAGGAGACCGACCTCGAGGTCGAGCGCAAGGAGTCGGGGCCGCTGGGGGGCGATCTGATGATCGGTTCGGAGGTGGCCGAAGGGCGACTCGACGGCATCGTCTTCCTCCGTGACCCGCTTCGTGCCCAGCCCCACGAGCCAGACATCTCCGCACTGCTGCGCATCTGTGACGTCCACGACACTGCGCTGGCGACGAACCTCGCTTCGGCGGAGTTCCTGATCGAGGGGCTCGCGGACTGATACGGTTTACTGTCCGTCAGTCCCGCCGCGTCCGGGATCCGTTCTCCGGGAGCGGCGGGACACAGGGACAGCAATCCGTACGAGCCGGATTGCCGTAACCGATTGTCGGGGACGGTTACGAGGACGTCACTGATCGTCGCGGAACTGACTTACAGTAGTTCGTACAAGCGGTTACAACGCTCGAGTCAGGACTCGGGGCCGCGGGAGGAGAAGACAATGCATAAAGGCGAGATGTCCAACGAACGGCGTACCTCGATTCTCGATGAGTGAGATCGCTCTCGCTGCCGATTTCGCGATTATCGTCGTCGTCGCGACGATCATCGGGCTGATCGCTCGCCAGACGGGCCAGCCGACGATCATCGCGTACATTCTGACGGGAATCATCCTCGGGCCGGTCGCGTTCGACGTCGTCACCGACGAGGGGTTAGTCGAACTGATGGCCGATCTCGGCTTCGCGTTCCTGTTGTTCCTGCTCGGTCTGAAGATGCGATTCGAGGACATCCGCGAGATCCTCCCATCCGTCACGAACGTCGCGTTCGGCCAGACGGTCCTGCAGACGGCGCTCGCGTTTCTGGTTGCGGTAGCGCTCGGATTCGAAACCCAGGAGATTCTCGTCATCGCACTCGCGACCGTCTTCGGCGCGACGCCGATCATCGTCAAGATCCTCACCGACAAAGACGAGATCACCAGCCTCCCTGGCAAGATCGACGTCGGCGTCCTCATCGTCCAGGACATCTACCTCGTGATCGTCCTCGCGCTGTTTACCGCCGACGAACTCGGCGGCGCAGCCGACATCGCGTCGACGCTCGGCGTCATCCTCGTCATGATGTCCTTTATCGGCATCTTCTCGCTGTTCTCTTCGCGATACATCTTGCCCGGACTGTTCCGGCGCATCGCGGACAACAAGGACGTGTTCCTCATCGTCGCCATCGCCTGGGCGTTCCTGTTCGTCGCGGTCGCGGAAGGCGCAAACCTCGATCCGAAAGTCGGCGCGTTCCTCGCCGGTATCAGCCTCGCCCAGCTTCCCTACAGCAAGGAACTCGAGGACCGGATTACGCCGATCACCGACTTCTTCATCCTCGTCTTCTTCGCCACCATCGGCCTCCAGATCGACGGCCTCTCGAGCCTGCTGGCCTACTGGTGGCAGGCAATCGTCGCCTCGATCGTCCTGATGGTCGGCAACTTCTGGATCATGTTTTATCTCATCGACCGGGAAGGGTTCGACGTCGAAACCTCGTTTCTCGGCTCGATCAATATGGTTCAGGTCAGCGAGTTCTCGCTGATCGTCGGCGCGCTCGCGATCGAGCAGGAGCTGATCGGTCCCGACGTGCTCGGCTACCTGAGCCTGATGGCGCTGTTGACGATGGGCGTCTCGACCTATATCATCGCCTACAACCACGCAATCTACGAACGCCTCGAGCCGTGGTTCCGTCGGTTCGAGTCCGACGACGCGACGGACGCCGAGATCGGCACGTACGAGGACCACGCGATCGCCATCGGCTACGACGAGATCACCGAGTCGGCGCTCCCGATGCTCGAGCGAAAGTTCGGCGAGGTGGTCGTCATCGATCGACAGACCGATCACGTCGAGGAACTCGAGCGAGAGGGGCGATACGAGTACGTCTTCGGCGACTTCCGCCACACAGAAGTCCGCAAGGAAGCGAACCTGAAAGGGGCCGCGTTCGTGTTGAGCTCGAGCGTCGAGCGGGAGGTCAACGAGGCGTTGCTCGAGGAGGTCGGCGAGGACGCAACGGTCTTCGTCGAGGCAGAGCGAATAACCGACGCGCGCGCCCTCTACGACCGCGGCGCGACGTACGTCATCATGAGCACGCATCTCGCAGCCGAGAAGATAAGCGAGTACGTCGAACTGTACGTCACCGATCGAGAGGCGTTCGACGAGGTGGTCGATCGCGACGTAAACGGGATCGAAGCACGTCGACGTCGTGCGACGCTCGAGTCCGATGACCACGGCGGAGCCGACGACGCGGAGGCGGGGGACGGATCGGACGTCGCCACCGACGTCGGTAGCGACGAGACACCTGGAGGGGAGACTCATGACTGAACAGCTCGTAATCACGCTCGCGGTCGTCTTCGTCACCGCCGGACTCCTGTCGCTGGTTGCGAATCACTTCGGACTCTCTCCGATTCCGTTTTACATCATCGCCGGGTTGATCGCCGGCACGTTCGAATCGGTCACCCAGGCGGAGATCATCGTCCTCGCCCAGTGGGGGATCGCGTTTCTCGTCTTCGTCTTCGCGATCCGGATCGACTTCGGGGACCTCGAGTCGGTGTTGCGCGACGCAGAGATTGCGGCGGTGACACAGCTGATCGTCGTCGCTCCGATCGCGCTCGGGATCGGCTATCTGTTTGCCGTCTCCCTCGGCGTGTCCGATCCCCTCCGAAATGCGGTCTACTTCACCACGGCCGTCGTCTTGAGTTCGTCGCTGGTCGGCGGCGTCGTCCTCGGCTCGGAAATTCGGGACAACCTCGTTCACGGGCGACTGGCCTCGTCGATTCACTTCTTCGACGACCTGGTCGCGATCGGCCTCCTGTTGATCCTCAGCACCGAAGTCGTCACGGCCGACACAATCGCTGCACAGATCGGCTACGGCGTCCTGTTCGTGGTCGCGGGCCTGCTGATCTACCGCCACGGGTTCCCGATACTCGTCCGACTCTCGGAGGGCGACGGTGAACTCGTGCTGGTCGGAAGCATCTCGATTCTCATCGCCTTCATCGCTGGCGCGGAGTTCGTCGGCCTCTCGATCGTCGTGGGGGCGTTTGCGGCCGGCGTCGCCATCCGAAGCGACGGCACACAGTCGCTCGAGGTTCGAAACGGTATCGACGCGATCACGGACTTCTTCGTCGCTATCTTCTTCGTGACCGTCGGGGCGCTGGTCGCGGTCCCCTCGATCGAGGTTCTCGTGATGGCGAGTACGCTCGCGGCCCTCGTCCTCGTGATGAATCCGATCGTTCACGTCCTCTCGTTCGTCTACGAAGGGTACGACGCTCGGACGGCGTTTCTCGCCGGCTCGAGTTTGAATCAGGTCAGCGAGTTCGCGCTCATCATCGCCATCCAGGCGTTGCTGATGGGAACGATCGCCGACGCGGTGTTCGATGCGATCATCCTCGCGGCGGCCGCGACGATGGTGTTGACCTTTCTCGGCCGCCGGGTCGAGGATACGGTGTACGAATACGTCGTCGCCAGGATATTCCGTCGGCGGCGAACGCGAAAGGTCGACGACCGGAGTAACGTCTCCGACCTCGCCGACCACGTCGTGGTCGTCGGCTACGGCCGGATCGGTCGCCGAATCGTCGAGACGCTCGAGGAACTCGACCAGCCGTACGTCGTCATCGAGAACGATCCCGTGCTGTGGGACGAGCTCAACGCCGAGTGTCGAAACTACGTCCTCGGCGACGCGCTTGCCGTCTACCCGTGGGAGAAAGCCCAGGTCGCGGACGCGACACTCGTCTGCTCGACCGTCGACCACCGTTCACTCTCCGAGACGGTTCTCGGCCTCGAGACCGACGCCGACGTCTTGCTCCGGACCGAATCGGCCGACGAAGCCGGCGAGTTGCTCGAGGCGGGTGCGACCCACGTTGCCGTCCCGAACGTTCTCGCGGGTGAACAGCTCGTCTCGACCGTCGAAGAACTCGCCGCTGGCGAGACGGACGCGAAGACGCTCGAACGAGAACAGTTCGACTACTTCGACGCGCTCGAGCGCTACGGGTTCGCGAGCCGCGACGAGCGAATTTGAGCTGCACACCGCCGCCGACTGCCGTTGAGCCGTCGATGTCTATTGCCGTTGACACCGCGTCGACGACTCTCCCCATCGAGCCGAACAACTACACTGAACCGCAGAAATCGAACAGCTACACTGGACCGCCGAAGTACTCGTGGACGATCAACACGAGGACCAATCCGACGACGAAAAGCGGAATACTGACCGCCGTCGAGACCGCGATCGCGTCGGCCAGTCCCAGTGCGCCGATCACAAGCAATCCGACCCCTGCAGCGTACACAAGCAGATTCCGCCCGACCTGAAGCACCCGCCTGGCTTCGAACACGTCGACCGATACCCGCGGCGACGGCAAAGAGGTGCCGGTCCGGCTCGAGGAGGCGGTCGATTGCACTGGCAAATTGGTACACCGGCTCGTCTCAGCCGAAGTGAAGCGGTGCGTGATCGGCCCGTCGCTCGATCTCGGCCTGCTGAAGCTCCCGCAGCTCGTCGCGGCTCAGATCACCGTCGAGCAGCTCTTCGATCTGCTGAACCAGTTGCTGTCCCGCGAGCAGGTCGGGATGACTGACGTACAGCGCGCCCTCGTCGAGCAGTTCGAGGGCGGTTTCCTGATCCCCCGCTCGCAGCGTCACGTCGGCCGAGAAATCGAGCGAGAGAATACGACGCGAGACAGCCCGGGAGTCGACCGTCGAGAGGACGAGTGTCGCGTCCTCGACGTTCGCCTTCTCCCAGGTGTAGGTCTCCATCGCGTCACCGACGACGGCGGCCTCGCACTCGCTCGTGACGGCGTCCCTGCGGGCGGGATCGTTCTCGATGACGACATAGGGCTGATCGAGTTCTTCACAGGTTTCGACGAGTTTCGTTCCCTGTCTCCCGTAGCCGACGATAACGACGTGATCGGCGATCTCCTCGGGGACGTCGCTCCACTCGTCGATCCGATCGTGTTTCCCATGGATTACACCACTGTCGGAGAGCGTGCGATATATCTCCTCGTTGTACCGGTGAGTCAGGCTTGAGGTGACCATCGTCACAGCGGCGGCGAGGATGATCGCATCGAAAATCGCCGGACTCAACGCCTCGAGTGTGAGCGCCTGAATCACGATGATCAGCGCGAACTCGCTGACTTGATCGGTGTTGAGGCTGGCGAGCGTCGCCGACCGGGCCTCGTAGCCGCGAGCGATCAGGATCGCCGTCGTGACGGCTGGCTTCACGACTGCGGTCAGGACGACCAGTCCGGCGACGAGCGCTAGCGTCTCGACGGACTCGGTCCACCCGAGTTCGACGAACGGGACAACGACGAGCGCACCGATCGTGACGAAGAAGATGGCGACGAAGAAGTCCCTGATCGACTGGATACCGTTGAACAATCCGAGGTACTCGACTGGATCGTGACGAACGGCGAGTCCGGCCGCGAACGCACCGACGACGATCGAGATACCCACGAACTCGGCCGCACCGACGAACAGCGCGAGCAACGCGACGACGCCCAGAATCATGAGTTCGTCCGAATCCCCGGCGAATCGGCCGATGACGTCGAACAGGTACCTGTTGACGAGGAGGGCCGCAAGAAACAACGCCGCCCCGCCAGCCAGCGCCGGGCCGACGTACCCCGCCTCGAGCGTGCCGGCACCCAGGAGGAGTATGACGACGATGGCGATCAGGTCCTGGACGAAGTGCAGCGACTGGGAAAGTCGTCCGCGGACGAGATCCAGCATAATCTCTCGGTGTAACAGCGCTGTGCCGACGATCGTCGACGAGAACGCAACCGCGATTCCGAGATAGATCGCATCGGTTAGCGACACGCCGAGAGTGAGGCCGAATCCGACGCCGAGCGAGCCGACGACGAGAATCTGGCCGAGCGCTGCGAGTTCGCCGTCGACGATCACAGACCGGATCGCCGCGAAGTCGATCCGTGCTCCGAACGTGAACACGAGCAAGGCGATTCCGTAGTACGCGAGCTCGAGCAGCGGGTCAGGTTCGAGAACCCATCCAGCGGCGATCCCCGCGAGGACTAGCGCCGGTACCGTCGGGAGATCGAATCGGTTGGCGACGAGCAGGAAGGGGCCGGTCACGATGAACAGTACCGACACCGCCGTGAGCAGTTCACTCATCGAGACCACCTCCGAGTCGATCGCGTGGCGCCGGGAGCGAATTCGGCGCCTCCAGCAGTTCGACGTCGGTGTCGATCGCCTCTACCAGGGCGTCCTCGTCCTCGAGGTACGCCCGGAGATACTCCGCGAGTCTGTCGGCTGCGAGATACGGGGTCATGATGACGCAGTGTGCACCGCTGTCGTAGAGCGTGCGCGCGTGTTCGATCCGCTTCGCCTCGACGAAGACCGTCGCGTCGTCGTCGACGTCCCTGAGCAACGCCTCGTTCACCGCCGGATCGACCGACGACGAGAGGACGAAATCGGCCCTTTTGACGGCTGCATCCTTCCGGATCGTGGCGTTTCTGGCGTCGCCGAAGATCACGTCGTATCCCCCTTCCTCGAGCGTATCGACGTGACTGACCGTCCGGTCGACGACGACGAGGTCCTCGTATCGGTCGGCGAGCAGCGGGAGCGCGTTTTTCGTCACCTCGTCGTAGCCGACGACGACGACGTGGTCCCGGTACTCCCGTTTGCCGCCCTCGAACGCGCCGGCGCCGGTCCACCGGTTGATCGTCGGCTCGAACCGTTCGAACAGCGCGTGGTTGAACTCGACGAAGTAGACCGAGACGGCCATCGTGAAGATCGCAAGGAGGGTCATGAAGCCGAGCACCTCGGCCGGGATGAACCCGCCCTCGAAGGCGACTGCGGCGACGATGATCCCGAACTCGCTGACCTGAATCATGTTGATCGAGCCGAGGAACGTCGTCTCGTGGTCGAACCCCTGCCAGTCGAGCAGGTAGAAGAACACGAGGAACTTCACCGGCATCAACACGAGCGCGGCGACGATCGCCTCCTGCCAGTGGGCGAGCAACTGCGCGGCCTGGAGGTCGAGTGCGACCGAGACGAAAAAGACCATCACGAACAGGTCGGTCAGCGGGTTGACCCGGTCCTGTAACTCCTTGCTGTAGGGGAGTTGTGCGATCGCCAGGCCGGCCATGAACGCGCCCATCTCGATCGAGAGGTAGGCCTCGATGCCCAGCGGTGCGAGAAAGAGGTTGATATTGTCCGAGACGAAGACGAAGAGGAACGCCCACGAGAGGGCGACGAGGAAGAACACCTCCTTGTTGTCCGCGATGCGTCGGAAAACGACCGGCAGCACCGACTGGGACGCGGTGACGGCCGCGACGGTGATGAGCGCGACGAGGACGAGGACGACGGCCAGCGTGGTCGCGACTTCAGCGAGATCGTCCGGTCGACCGGCCGCGAGCACGGCCAGGATGATGACGACGACGACGTCCTGGACGAGCAGGACGCCGACGTCGATCTTGCCGTGCAAGGACGTGGCTTCGTCCTTGTCGTTTAACATCTTGATGACGACGGCCGTAGAACTGTACATCACCGCCAGGCCGATGATAAACGACTCGAGGAGGCCAAACGGCGGTAACGCCAACGCAACTCCCATCCCGGCAGCGAAGACCGCCGCCATCTGTGGGATCGAGATCTTGACGATCGGCGAGAGGATGTGTTTGATCTCGTCGAGTCGCATCTTGATACCGAGCAGAAACAGTAGGAGTGCGAGCCCGAGCTCCGAGAGCAGTTCGGTCAGTTCGCTGACTTCGACGATACCGAGGACCGCCGGACCGATCACGACACCGGCGAGGATATACGCGATGATCGTCGGCTGACCCGTCCGTTTGGCGACGAATCCGGCGAGCGTCGCACTCAAAATAATAATAGCGAAATCAGCAGTGAGTGCTACCTCGGTGACCATTCCGTTCGAACGAAACGAGCGCCGCGAATTAACGGTGTCGAAACCCCACGTCGCTCTCATATCAGATAAGATGACAATTCACGATGCCCTCTGCGCACGCTCCCAGCGGAATTGGCCTTCTCGAGCGAGTCGTCGTCTCGAGTGTCCTACCGAAAGACGGCCGGGTTCGAACGGTCATTTCGGCCGAACGCTGCGGAACGCTCGAGTGCATTCCGCGACGCTGGCAGCCAACGGACGGCCGCGAACGCCACGAAAAAGGATAGCTTCAACCCTCTCGAGTCCCCTTCCCCTCTCATGACACGGGCGGTCATCTTCGACCTCGACTACACGCTCGCAGTGCCCCGTCGGGACAGAGAGACGATTCTCGAGGAGGCCGTCGAGGCGGTGAACGCCCCGGCGTTGACCAGAAGCGAGTACCTCGAGGCTCATCGGAACAACCTCACCCAGGAGAGTCGCGAGCCGATCTTCGCGGCCCTCCTCGAGCGCCGCGAGAGCGACGCGGATCCAGCCGAACTCGCCGCCGCCTACCGACAGACGATCGCGGAAGCAATCGAACCGCTTCCGGGCGTCGAACGGATGCTCGAGGAGTTGCGCGCGAACTACCGGGTCGGGCTGCTCACCAACGGCCCCGTCCGGGCCCAGCGGGACAAACTCGCGACGCTCGGCTGGGAGCGGGTGTTCGATGCCGCACTCGTCACGGGGGAACTCGAGGCGGGCAAACCGGATCCGCGCGCGTTCGAGGCGATCACCAACGAACTCGGCGTCGAGCCGTCAGAAGCGATCTACGTCGGCGACGAGGTCGACGCCGACGTCGCCGGTGCGACGGGTGCCGGAATGCGGGCGATTCAGGTCCTCCTCGCGGACGGTCCCGATCCCGATCCGCGGGCCATCGCCCACGTCGAGCAGTCCGTCATCGCCGACGTCCTCCCGAACGTACTCGAGGACCTCAAGTGGACCTAACACACCGATTCGGTCGTCGTACCGCGGCTCGCTACTCAGTCGACTGGACCCGCGCGACGACCGACTGTACCACGTTCGTCGCGCGTTTGACCGCGGCACCGCTTTCGAGGAAGACGAGCGTCCGCGGCGGCTCGGTCGCCTTCGGCCGCACGCGTAGATCGCCTTCTTCTGCCGTCTGCGCCGCGACGTCCTGGCCGACCGCGAGCTCGAGGCGCGCCCGGCTTTCGTGAACGAAGACGCGTGCGATCCGCACGGTTTCG
The DNA here is from genome assembly GCF_009807105.1 of Natrialba sp. INN-245. Lineage (NCBI taxonomy): Archaea > Methanobacteriati > Methanobacteriota > Halobacteria > Halobacteriales > Natrialbaceae > Natrialba > Natrialba sp. INN-245. Next base: position 73,369 of record NZ_WUBV01000001.1, read on the forward strand.
CCGTCGTCGCTTTCCCCATCGTCACCACTGGCGTCGTCTCCCACGTCGGCGTCATCTTCGGGCGTCGTTGCCTCGTCGCGGGACAGCACCGAGACGTCGTAGGCGCGTGCCCCGTCGGCCGTCGGCTCGACGTCCCTGTCGGCATCAGTGACGGCGACCGCCTCGAGTCCGCCGTCTTCGCGGCCCTCGAGTTCCGACGCGAGGAGCTGGGCGATTCGTTTGCCGTCGGTGATCCGTTCCTCGACCATGCCGGTCGTCTCGGTCGGCCAGGGACTAACCAGCTTCGTCTGCCGTCAGCGCGGACTTCGCGATCGGGACTAGTTCGGCGACGTCGATCCCCTCTCGACGCGCGTAGATCACGGCCGCCGCTTCGATCGTCACGCCCAGTTCGTCCTGCAGGGAGTTGATCGCGCCGACGGCCTCGTGTTTTTCCATCCCTTCCGCGACCAGCGCGTCGAGGACGCGTTCGAACGCCGAGCGCTCGCGGAGCAGATCCTCGTCGGGGACGAACTCCTCCGGGACGGTGACCTCGGACGGATCGAACGCGGCGACGAGTTCGTCGTCCGCGTGCTCGAGTAGCCCCTCACGGGTCGCGACGTCGATCAGTCGCTTGGCCTGATCGGGCGAGAACCAGCCCCGATCGAGCGAGAGCGAGACGACGAACTCACTCTCCTCGAGGCGTGACGTGCCGTTCTGGCGAAACGGTGTAGCGACCGCGACGCGAAGGCTCATCGAAGACGACTCTCTCTACGGGCGAGAAAACGGTGACGGTTCCGCGTCAATCCGACGCGCGTCCGCCGGTGCCGTTTCGGTCGGCACGGGACGGCGGCGGAAACTCGTGTACGGTGGATTTCGGCGGTTCCGGGAGGATGCAGCGATCGGGTTCGTTGTTGACGTGTTCGTACTGGTGTGGAGCGTTCGCGAGCGGGTGAGCGGGGTTTTGATCGCTGTCGATTTGTGCAGCACGAACTGCGTCGAACCCGTTGAGTCGTGCCTGAATGCCCCGCCAGTGATAGCCGGTCGCGGACGGGACCGAGAGTGGGCGCGGTGGCTTCCCGTCTGGATGGTTCGCCGCCAACACGGTGCTGTTGACGTTGCTGGCGAGGGTGTCGTGGTCGACGAGGACGCCGACGGTCGCGTCTCGAGGCGCTCGTGCGGCGAGAACGTCGAGACCAAGGTGTAACGCCCGGTACTCGGCGACGTTGTTGTCGGGGGGAGTATCCGCCGTTGCGATCCGTGCGACGCGGGTTCCGTCCCGAGTCTCGATTACGGCACCCAGTCCACCACCGGATTTCCGGAACGACCCGTCGGTCGCGACATAGAAGTCTCGATGATGGGTCCGCGGCGGATGGGCGATATGGGGTGTGGGCGACTCGTCGAACAGGTCCCGCAGTGCGGACCGGCCGTGAGCGGCCATGTTCCCGAATAAGACGTTGCACCACTTAACTATTCTGTCTGCGTTAACATTCATCACACACGGTACCCTCCTCCGAATTTGGAGGGAGTCTCGGGAGCGAGCCAACCGAACGCTGTCTCGAGTCCACCGGCGGGCGAGGGCCACGTCGACGACAGTCGTATGAATGTGTGGTGTGCGGACTTACCACGTATACGTTGCACAGAACGCACAGTACATTTGAAAGTCAGTGACTCATACGGTCTGCTGTACCGATATACCGGCGAACCCGCAGATGGATCGCGAGTTCGGCGGTACCGACCGACAACGATCCGTATCAGTTTGTGTCTGTCGACGGGTCGGGGACGACGATGACAGGTATCGACGCAGTTCGGACGACGCGGTCCGCCGTGCTCCCGAGCAACGCCGTCGCGGTCCTCGACTCCCCGGTTCGCCCGACGACGATCAGATCGGCGTCGATCTCAGACGCGTAGTCGACGATCGTCGACGCGGGGCGCCCGCGGCGAACGGCCCCGACGACATCCGCCTGCCTCCCGTCGACCGCCTCGAGGACGTCTTCGACGAGTTCGTTTTTCGCCGTTTCCAGATCGGCGACGAGAGCGGAGTCGAATCGCAGGGGATCGTCCGTCGTGTCGACGACCGCGAGGACGTGAACGGTCGCATCCACGTTGGCCGCGAGCGTCAGCGCTCGCTCGAGGGCGGCGTCGGCGGCGTCGCTTCCGTCCGTCGGGACGAGAATCGAACGCACGGGTTCGCCTGCATGCTCGGTCGGAACCATCTGATACTCGTACGTCACCGTACGAATGGATGGCGGTTAACAGTTCGGACCTCTCGAGGAGATGGTCGCTCCCCTCGAGAACACCCTCGAATCGGGCGGCGAATCTCACCGAACGACGAGGACAGGAACTCCGGATCGGCGGACGACCTTCTCCGCGACGCTTCCGAGGAGGGCGCGCGAGACTCCGTCCCGTCCGTGGCTTCCGATGACGATCGCGTCGAAATCCTCGGTCTCGGCGACTCGGACGATTTCGCGATCCGCGGTCCCGGACGTGAGTTCGGTCCGGATCTCGTGGCCGTGGTCGGCCGCCAGCACCGCCGCGTCGTCGAGCAGTGATCGTCCCCGCTCTTTCGCTTCGTCCCCTCCGGGGACCCGATCCTCCGACGCCTCGAACACCGCCCAGTAGCCTTCGGGTGCCGGGATGACGTACTGTGCGGTCACGTCGGAATCCGGAAACGTCTCGAGTGCGTACTCGAGGGCCTGTTTCGATGGCTCCGATCCGTCGTAGGGAACGAGGAGTCGATCGCTCATGACCGGGCGTACGTCGACGAACGACATAAGGATATCAGCGGTGTGACGAGCGAGACGGGTGGCTCTGGACGAGGTCGCCGTCATCCCGCCTCGACGTTCCTGATCACCAGGAACTGTCGAAAGAGTTCCGGTGATCGAAACCCTACTTTAGAGGTGAGTAGTATGGTCAGCTACTACGACAAGATCCTCGCCGGAATCGCGGTGAGCCTCGTCGGCGGGATACTCCTCGGTACGTTCACCGCGGTGACGCTCAACACGGGAATCTTGCTCGGAGCGCTCGCCGCGAGCGGGTTCGTCTATCACGCCATGTTCGAAAACCCGCCGCTTCCGACATCGGACCCGAGGGTTGCGGCGACGGTGATCGTCTGGCACGCCGTGGTGTTCGTCATCGCGCTGTCCGTGTTCCTCGAGTAGTCCGGACCGAGAGCCAACTGGCGATACCCCCGTTCGCGACGAGGAGTGAGACGGATTGCTGTACCGTTGTACCGCTGAAACCGCAGACGGATCGCGGGTACACCAGCACTGATGGGCAGGAAACCGAACCAGAGGTGTGCCGGCGGCGGTCATCGCGTCCCTGCCCCGAACGAGAGACGGCCACGACAGCCGGGGCCGAGCCCTCGGCTGGCGACGATACTCCCTATCGGCAGTTCACCCCTCGACGTTATTGACCGGCGGATGGAACGAATACGCATGACGTTCGTCGTTCCGTTCGACGGGTCGAAACTCGCCGACACATCCCTCGTGAGAGCTGTTGAGTTCGCTACTGCGCTCGAGGAAGACGTGACAGCCGTCACGGTCGTCCCGGAGCGAAAGCGCTACGCGCGTGAGAAGGGGTGGATTGAGGAGGGAGAACCGTACGACGTCGAGGAGGTTATCGAGACGCTTCGGACCCGGGTAAACGGCCTCGCCCCGACGGCCACGTTCGATTGCGAGCGAATCCGCGAATTTCCCCCGGAAGCCCAGATCGCCGAACGAATCGAGCGGCTGGTGCGAGACCACGATCCGAGCGTCGTCTTTCTCGGGAGCGAAAACGTGGGTCGTGTCGTAACGCCGCTGACCAGCGTCGGCGTCCACGTCGCAGGCGACAGATCGTACGACGTCTACGTCGTTCGCCAGCCTCATCCGGTCGCGATCGACGCAATCGAACCACACGCCGACTTCTACTCGGGCGAGGCCCCGTAGCTCGTCATGGGCGGTGATCTCGGCGTGACCGTACTGCGGGGAGAACGCAGTCACACCGAAAACCGAGACAACGATCCGTATCAGACGGTCAGAACCGGTTGGTCCGCCGTTCGAAGGATCCGCTCGGCCACACTTCCGACTTTGCCCGGGCGGGAGTGACTTTGACCTTGGAAGCCGATCACGATCAGGTCGGCGTTGTACTCGGCCGCCTTCTCACGAGCTTCCTCCCAGGGACGGCCGTGACACACGTCCCACGTACACTTGATCCCGCGCTCGTCGGCGCGCTCGTGTATCTCCTGAAGCATTTCGGCGCCCGAATCCTCGAGTCGATCCAAAACGAGTTCAGTGCTGCTCAGGGCGGGTTCCCCGTAGCGGTGGGTTTCGACGCAATACATCGCGTGGACGGACGCGTCGTATCGGTTTGCGAGTTCGAACGCGTGTTCGACAGCCCTGTTCGCCGAATCGCTTCCGTCGGTCGGGACAAGTATCGTCTCGTACATCGTTCCGACAGTATCCACACGGACCGCGTCCAAATAGTTCACACCCGCGTCGCCTGCGCCAGTTCGTCGGGACTGGGGCACATCAGTGCCGGCGCACCGGTGACCGCCCTGTGGAACCCCTAGAGCGATACATTTTCCCCATCGTACGGACTGCGATGTGTCGGTACCGGTCGATCGAAGAACGGCGGCGATCGACCGGCAATCAGCCATCGTGGACCGTATCAGTTGTTGTACACTCTTTCTTTATTCACAGAATTGGGTGACTGTTGGGCGGTGGTGCAGAAGGCTTCACAAGGAAGTGGTAGGACGAATTTGATGTGTCCAGCAGCAAAGCCGTCCTACCGGATAATGATACGGTCGCA
>NZ_WUBV01000019.1:0-9781 GCF_009807105.1 Natrialba sp. INN-245
GCTCGCCGAGGAGTCCCAAGACGAAGCCGCTACCATCGAGAAGATGGTCGAACAGATCCAGGAGAATACCGAGGAAACCGTCGACAGCCTCGAGACGGCCAACGAAGAGATCGCGGACGGCGTGTCCCTCGTCGAGGAAACCGTCGAGAACCTAACGGAGATCAAAGCCTCGATCGCGGAAGCGAGCACCGGTATCGAGGAGGTCGCCGTCGCCACCGACGACCAGGCCGCCACCACCGAAGAGGTCGCCAGCATGACCGACACCGCCATGGAACACTCACAGAACGTCTCCACCGAAATCGACGGAATCGTCGCCATCAACGACCAACTCGAGACCCTCGTCGACGACATCGACGCGGAGATACAGCGACTGGCCGCAGACAGGCGAACGTGACCGCCGGATACGTTGGAGACACAGAGGAGTGGAGCCCGCGATTGGACACCAATGAGAGCGACACGTCTGAGAGCAAGGAGGCCTCGCGTTCGTCGCGGCCCTAAAGGGCTAAGAGAGTGCGGTCTCATAGACATGTACATGACCGAAGAGATCGTCGCCGACTTCACGGCTCGATTTATTCTCAATCGAGGTGAGGAAGGCGGTGGTACACCCTCCAGTGGCCGGATAATTACGACGAAAAAACGGCTGGTCCTCGCGACGAACGACGAAAAGACGACCGTTCCCCTCTCAAGGGTCATCGACGTAAACGTCGGTAGCGTTCCCAACCACGTCAGACAGTTCTTCGACGATACCGTTACGATCGGCTACGAGTCGGATGGCGGCGTCCAGAGTGCAGTAATCGAGAGCAAAAGCGAGACCGTCACGAAGTTCGTCGCGATCCTGTTTCGGTGTCTCCTCAACGGTCGCTCGGTCGCCGTAAAACACCCGGCGAGAGTCGGTGGGCGAGTGAAAGACACTCCCGTCCGCTCGGGAACACTCCGAGTCAAGAGCCGTGCGATCGAAGTCAAGACGGACAGGGGAGCGTTCGAGATCGACGTCGAAACCGTCATGAAGATCGAACGGTCGAACAAACTCGGCAAGCGAAACGACCGGGTGACACTCGTCGTGAAATACATCGACGACGACTCCGGACGTACGAAAACGTCGTTGATCTCGCCGACACAGGGACAGTACGTGAACTTGCTCGCGCGATACCTCCGACTCGAGTTCGACGAACTCCGCGACGAGGTCGAGGAGATTGAACTGACCGATCCGGAGAAACGCGTTCTGGTCAGCGTTCACGCAACCGGTGGAGATATAGATTTTACGAACATGCTCGACGGAGATCCGACGTACGTGACGAACGTCCTGAACTCGGTTCAGAACAAGGAACTAATCGTCGAACACGAAGACAGCATCTCGTTGACCCCGAAGGGGCGTATCATCGTCAGCCAGCGGATCGAAGACGTCAACGCGTGATACGATCTGCGATGACTGATCGCCGGTCGTTCGCCTGCCGGTCTGCGATCGACCGAGACAGCCTCATCGCGGTCCGTATGAACCGACACGAACGGCGTTCGAGAGCGAAGGACCACCTTCGAGATCGAGTGGAGCCCTGTTCAAGCGGGAGTACTATTCAGAACTAGGGGTTGGGAATTAACGGAGTCCGAAGCTAGAACCAATAGGCGGTACCGATCAGTTTGTCCAGCAGATCTTCGAGATGTATGTCACAATTTTGGTCAACATCGTTAAGTTATCCGGGTGTATTGATCCCCCTATGGATGTGCTGATCACGGACGATTCTGGGTTCATGAGGGACCTCCTCCGGGAAATCCTCGAAGAAGACCACAACATCGTTGGTGAGGCCGAAAACGGCGTCGAGGCCGTCGAGCTCTACCGCGAAGAGCAACCCGATATCGTCTTCATGGACATCGTTATGCCGATCAAAGACGGTATCGAGGCAACCGGTGAGATCACCGATATGGACCCGAACGCGAAGGTCGTGATGTGTACCAGCGTCGAGCAAGCCGAGCAGATGAAAGACTCGATCAAAGCCGGTGCCGAAGGCTACATCACGAAGCCGTTTCAGAAGGAAAGCGTTCTCGAAGAACTCAACAGCATCGCTACCGAGTGACTCTCGCCATGGAAATCGATATTCGAGAGCTCGAAACCTACCAGGAGCTCGCTCACGACGGAGCCCAATCGGCTGCCAAATCACTCTCACAGCTGACCGGGATCAGCACGCGGGTACAGGTCACTGACGTCTCACTGATGAACTCGACGGATCTCGAGTACGAGTTCATCGGTGACGAGTTTGCCGGCGTCAACATCGATCTGAGCGGCGAAATGAGCGGCGAGATAGTGCTCGCATTCGACGAACAGGGCCGGTCGGCGATCACCGACACGCTCGTCCCAGCCGACGATCCCGAGAAGAAAAAAAGCAGCATCGAGGAAGTCGGCAACATCATGACAAGCGGATTCGTCGACGGGTGGGCCAACTACCTCGAGGCGAAGATCAAAAGCTCACCACCGACGTACATCCAGGGGACCGGGACCGACATTCTGCCGACGTCCACAACCGAGGACGAACGCCACCTGTTCGTCTTCCGCAGTCGCGTTGAGGCATCCCAAGACTCCGTCAACGAACCGATCGACTTCCGTATCCTCCTCGTTCCGGATTCGACCTCCCTCGAGCGCTCGCTCGAGCCCCAAACCGACAAGATCGTCTCACTCGAGAAACTCGAAGTGTTCAACGAGATGACCAAGGAGGGAGCGAAAAAAGCTGCGACGAACATTACCTCGATGACCGGTATCGAAACGACGGTCAACATTAGCCGGCTGAGCCTGGTTCCGATCGAAGATATTCCGACCGAGGTCGGCAACAAACGGTTCGTCGGAACAGTGATGAAGTTCAAAGGGAAGTTCAGCGGCTACCTGGTTATTCTCTTCGACCAACCCTCAGGTCGGGCGGTCGTCGACTCCCTCGTACCGATGGAGACCGACGAGCAGTGGGGCGATATCGAACAGGGCGCGCTCAAAGAACTCGGGAACATCATGACCAGCGGCTTTATCGACGGATGGGCCAACGTGTTGAACGCCGAAATCAAGCACTCGCCGCCCGAGTTCGTCGCCGATACTGGTTCCGGCGTACTAACGCCGATCACGGCACAGATCGCCCAAAGCGACGACCATGCGTTTCTGCTCGACTCGAGCATTCAGACGAACAGCGACAAAGTCTTCACCTGCCAGATGCTCGCGTTACCGCGGCGCGACGAGTTAGAACAAGCACTGGACGACCTCCTCATCGAAAATTCGGGTAATACGCGCGTCGATCCCGACGACCTGTTCTGAGCACGAGTGTTCCGTCGGATCCACTGTCAGTTACCTCGAGTGGATTCGGCCACTCCGATTTCGTACCGATCGTGAACGGGTAGCACAAACCCGGATTCTGACCGCCCACGCCAATATTAAATCAACTCGAGACACGGTTTACGACCATACCCCTGTAAATACATTACGGCCATTTACGGGCATACCACTGTAAATACGTTATGGCCACCAGGCGACGACGAGACGACATTCGACCACGTCAGTGTCTAAAAAGCGCGATATCGTTCTCCCGACGAACCAGACAGAACGGAGCCCCGGTATGTTCTGGAAACGACGTCGACAGTCGCTCGATGAGTATCAGTCGTTCGAACGGATCCGCGCATGCAGGACACCGAACATCGTCTCTATTCTCGAATATCGACAGTCCACCCGTATCCCGAAGCAGTTTCATCCGATGGCGATGGTTGTGAATATCGAAATCAGTGTCCATTAACAGTCACCTGCGCGTGAACCGACCGTACGAAAAGCACGCAGATGAGTGTGCCGGTCTGTACAGCTCCCCGCGTTCGCTAACCGACCACTTTTCGCATCAGATGTGGGTATCCCCGACTACATGTCAAAACAGCAATCGCGGCAAAAGCAGTTCGGCCCTGGAAAAAGTATCCCGACAACTGACAGATAAAACAAATCACCCACTACAGACCTACACTATGAAAACAGTTGGCGTATACTAATGACCCCCATATTATCCTATACCAAACACAGTATTCTATCTGATATATACTCGAATCTAATCTTGTTTCTGATAGATTCTGTTCCGGTTATCAACTGGGGAAAAGACGGGCTTCATCTCCGGAGGAATCGTCTCACTTTTTCCAATAATGAGATATCCGCCCTGTGATATCGATTCCGATATTGTCTGTAACATCGACTGTTTGTATTCGGTGTCAATATAGATGAATAAGTTTCTACACGTCACGAGATCGAATCCGGACTTTGGATCGCCGTTGATAAGATCGTGACGCTGAAACTCGACTGGCTGTTTGATAGTGTCACGTACCCGATACGCATTCTCACCCGAGTCGTATTCGATGAACTGACTATACTCATCGATGTACTCGAGTTCACCACCGATACTCGTCGTTCTCGACTCCTGGTAGACGCCCTCGCGAGCGACCTCGAGTGCTTCGTTGCTGATGTCTGTCCCCAAAATTCGAACAGTAGAGGGATCGACCTGAGGCTCGTCGTGGACGATCATCGATAGCGAGTACGGCTCTCGACCGTCTGCACAGGCTGCACTCCAGATATCGATCCGATCGGTCTCGCCAGCAAGCGATCGAAGCACGTCACGGACACCGTCCCACACCTCCGGATTACGGAAAAATCCGGTGACGTTGATACTCAGAGAATCCAGCAACGCACGCTGCTCGTCGGGGTTGGAGCGGACGTGTTCGTAGTACTCTTCGTACGTTTCACACTCCGTGCGTCGCATGCGAGCCGTAATTCGTCGATCGAGATAACTGTCGTTATAATGGCTCGTTGCGAACGATAGCTCCGTTTCCATATACTCGAGAAGAAGTTCGAACGAATCGTCACTGGACACAGTACATCATTGATTGGGATAGAGAGATAAATATGCTGATTAGGGGAGGCTACGTGACGGGTTGACGTATCACCCATTTCGTCGCGACCCGGTTCGAAGGACGGTTGCGGATATCCATCTCTCCGCTCGAGACGATTTGCGATGACTGATTGCCGGTCGTTCGCCGACCGTTCGACGATCGGAACAGACTCATCGCAGACCGTATGGGTCCCCCGCCAGAGGAGACCAGCGTAGATTGGTACGGGCTCTGTTCGGCTGATTGCACACCAGATTTTCGACGACGCAAAATGCTGGCCGCACACCAGGTTTCCGGTGAATTCTCGAGATGAACGTGTCCGTAAACAATGCCGGGACAAGAGTTATATTCACCAGAAACACGGTGTTCGAATCGGATTTAGTCGGTGAAACGATAGGAACAACTGCACTGATTTATACGGTCTGCGATGACCGATTTGCCGGTCGAACAGTTGTTTCTACATCTTTGATCAGCGGAAGAATTCGACATCTTTGAGGGAATTCCCCGGCGTTTACCGACGTTTCTAAACATCGAATCAGTCGACCGTATCAGCGAGCACATCCTTGACCACTTCTGGATCCTCCAATAGCGTATGTTCGGTGTAACTCCCCTCAGCGCTTCCGCCGCTGTGACGTGACTGTTCGATCACGTCGAGAAACGCGTGCTCTTTTAGGAGATCACGAACGCGACGAAGGGACAGCGCATCAGTCCCCTCCTGACGACAGATCTGCTCGTAGACGTCGTAGACGCGAGTCGTTCTGAACCCCTCGTTTTCCTCGATCGAATCGGCAGGTCGATCTCTGAGCGAGAGAAGGGTCAACGCCTGAAGTGCGTATCGTGAGTGGGGTGTCGACCCACGGATCAGTTCTCGGAACCGATCGACTTCAGCTCGTTCTCGAGCCTGGACGACGAACGCCTCGCGGACGGTATCGGCACCTTTCGTCTGTGCGATTTCCCCTGCGTATCTGAGGATATCGATTGCTTTCCGAGCATCACCGTGTTCGCGAGCAGCCAGCGCTGCAGCACGTGGAATAACGCCGTCCTCCAGTACTCCGTCTCGGAACGCATCGTTTCGTGCAACCATGATTTCGTTGAGTTGACTCGCGTTGTACGGCGGAAACACGAACTCGCGCTCACAGAGACTCGACTTGACCCGTTCGTCCATTCGATCCTTGTATTTGATCTTGTTACTGATCCCGATAACCCCGATCTTGCAGTTCGTCACTTTGCCGGCTTCGCCCGCACGCGAGAGTTGCATCAAGATCGCATCGTCCTCGAGTTTGTCGATTTCGTCCAAGATAATCAACGCAACATCGTACTCCTTATCGAGAATTCGCCAGAGTCGCTTGTAGTACGTTGCCGTGCTAATTCCCTTATCGGGAATGTAGATATCGGTCTCGTCCGTGTTGACCGCACTCGCGATCGTCTGTGCTGTCTGCGTTTCCGTCGTATCCTGTGCACAATCGACGTACGCAAAAACGGCATCTACACCTTCCTCCTCGGCTGTGCTGACGAGTCGTCTCGAGACGTACTTTGCACACAGGGACTTTCCGGTCCCAGTTTTTCCGTAGATGAGTACGTTGCTCGGACTCTGCCCGAATATCGCGGGATTGACCGCGTTCGCGAGTTGGCCGATTTCCTCGTCACGACCGACAATTCGACCCTCATCGGGGAGGTGACTGATCTCGAGGAGTTCCTTGTTGACGAAGATAGGATCCTCGCGAATGAACAGATCGTCGGACTGGGACATGTGCTTGGACACCGTGTTTCCGGTGAATCATCTTGATTGTTTCGCCGAGACACACACACCGGGTTTCCGGTGAAAGAAGGTGAGAACGGGGAGAGGGTGCAGATGAAACGGTGGGTTGAATTCATCAGAAGGATGGTCGTGCCACTGTACAGGCAGTCAACTGGATGGATATCGTGGATCTCGTCTCGAATGATATTAGTGAGACAAGGATACAGTTCGTCTGGGCTGATTTCAGCAGGAGCTAATCTATTTCTTTTTCCAGTTAGTGGACTTTTTATCGCATAGGCTAAAAGCCTTTATGGTATCTGGTGATCACGGCTAGACCACCTTGGTTCGGATCGGACTTCACCCCTGAAAAGAGCGAATCATCCTGTTTATCCCTTGTAATCCAGGCATCTGATCATCCAGATCTCCGCCAGTTGCCAGGTGATCTCTCTCTCTCTCTCATGCCCCACTTTCACCGGAAATTCGGTGTGTGTGTCCTCGATCTGTGTTCAGCTACGTTATTCAGCTACCTCCATATTTGGTTATTGGAAAGTGCTTGTGTCCCTTTAGATATCTGGTGGGGTATCAACGAGACGGTTCAAGTAGTAACTCTTTCATACACTACTTGATACGGGTTGCTGTCCTTGATATGTGGATGAGTAGCCCCTTCCCTCCAATTTCACCGGAAATCCGGTGTGTGTCCACTCGAATATCCGCTTTCGAATCCCTGTTGTCTTTCACCTCGAGTGAACACTTTGAGGCGTAATCTCGAAGTGATTTATCGTGCCTGTCCATCCAATTTCACAGGAAATGTGGTGTCTCCTAGCTCTCATTTGGTTGAACGGCGATATCCCTGTGTCCACCGGATATCCAGTGTTTATATTCGATCCCGAGTAATATTTTCACCGGAAATCTGGTGTCCGTTTCAACGAAGCGACCTCCCCTTCCGCAAGCGAGCGGCAGGGAGGTGAGGAACGCGTTCGTATCGCTGGGTATCGATCCCCTATCTAGCCACGGGATCACATTGAGTATGTGGCAGTTGTGGTTACATCGGAAATCTAGTATTCCGACAAACGTCGACTGTAGGGTCGAATTCGGTGGTGTGGTCCGATTTGAGCCTGCAGTGCAGGCTTGCTAAAGCACGGGTGTCTCTGGTGACTTTCTATTGTTCACCGGAAACCTGGTGTCCGTTCCAGTTCCCCAAAATACACCGCGTCCCTCCCTCATACGGACCACGGTGAGTCGGTATCGGTCGATCGCTCGTCGCTCCGCGATCGATCTGCAGTCAGTCGTCGTAACCCGTCTCAGGAAAGTGAATAAGAACACTGCTGAGATGCTCGAGGGAGGTTCTTCGACTCGGTACTACGTACCGCAATGTGAGGCTGATTTTGACGCTCTTACTGAATGACCGTTACAGCCCACTGATTTCTGAACGGAGTTGAAGTGAACTACCCTACCCTACTCGCTCACGGCTGACGCCGTTCGCTCGTCGAGGGTAGGGCTTCCTGCTTCCACGACGCGCTTTGCAGACACGGAATCGGTGTCCGTAGGGAGCGCAGTCTCCACAGGCGTTGATTCGGAGTGTCCCACTCCTATATCTTCGAGGCCGCGAGAAAGGATGTTCCACGCCGCGTTCGCGTCCCTGTCCGCCTCAAACCCACAGGCAGGACAAGAGTGTTCACGAACCCACAACGGCTTATCTGTCGAGACGCCGCACGCCGCGCACTCTTTCGTCGTTCCTCTCGGGTTGACCGCCACGAAATGCGTCCCTTCACGCTTACACTTGTATTCGAGCAACGAGAGAAACGTTCGCCACGCCGCCGACGCCCTGTTGCGGCTGTTCGATGGCGATTCCATCATCCCCTTCACGTTCAGATCTTCGACCGCCACGAAGTCGTACTCCCGAGCGTAGTAGTTCGAGAGTTTGTGCAAGAAGTCGCGGCGCTTCCGTCGGAGGTCGGCGTGACACTCTGCGACACGACGCCGTTGCTTCTCGTAGTTGTTCGACCCGTGTTGCTTCCGCGAGAGCTTCCGTTGCTCGCGCTCCAAGCGGTCGCGTTCGTCTGAGAGGTCGAGCGACCCGACAGCCGTGCCGTCGGTGTCGTGGGCGTACTTGAGAATCCCCACGTCGATACCGACGCACTTCTCGGGGTTCTCAGGCGGTTTGGGGGGTTCATCGTCCATTTCGACGCCGAACGTAGCGAACCACTCGCCCGTCGGCTCCTTCTTGACCGTGACCTGTTTGAGCGCCGCATCGTCCTCAGAAATCGGAGATTTCTGATGGGCTGCACAAGAGCTGTCGCTCTTGTGAACGTCGGGGATGGCGCGGTGGAGGCGAACCGGTATGTCCGCGAGTTTCGAGAGTGACAGCACAGTCTGACCGCCCTTCTTGTCGAGCTTGAAGCCAGACTGGCTGTACGTGAAACTGCGGAACTCCCGTGGCGGTTTCCACTTGAGTTGACCGACGCCGTAACCGTTCTCCTTGAGTTTGGAGAGGCTGTTGAGGTTATCGAACAGCCGTTCTACAACAGTTTGGAGAATCTTCGAGTACACGTCCGAGAGACCGTCCCACCATTTCTTAAGATCGGGGAGTTCCGACCGCAAGGTGGTCATGGACGGCAGTTCGCCGTGTTCGTCTTGGTACTCGTTGAGCCGATAGAGCGTGTGGTTGTACAGTTGCCTACAAATATCGCGGTGACGGTCCAACTCCTCTCGGTGGGCGTCGGACGGCTTGAGGCGGTATTTGTAGGCGTAGTACATACGCTACTCTCGTTCTTCAATTAGTTCGTCCAGTTGCTCACGGATGAACGACGAGAGGTTGAGGTGGTTGTCCTCTATCCACTCGTCTTGGTCCTCTCGGATAGTGATTGTCTTCCGCTTCACTGTGATGCACACTATACATATTACACGTATAGCATCTTCGATTGCGTGGGCCTGTGGGCTGAGCGTCGAACGTGTTTGAAAACTGTGCGGCGCTGTATCCCCTCCCTACTGCGCTACTCACTCACTCCGCTCGTTACGTTGCTCCTTGAGGAAGGGGGCTTAGCGCCTCAATTCAGCTAAATACTGCTCTGTTGAAGAGCGATCTAATCAGCTGATATCACGGGTTAGAAGGATGAAGTCGAGGAAATCGAGGTTGGTATGGAAATCGATATCCTCGAC
>NZ_WUBV01000020.1:0-70744 GCF_009807105.1 Natrialba sp. INN-245
ACTGTATCCTTCAGTACGGTTGGATGAGTAGTAAAGCTTACGCGATTCACCCTCGGGGTCAAGCCCCGAGGCACTCTCGCTGTCTCTCTGTAGACCGTTTCGACATCCGTGCGGGCCTCGTAGGAAGTACAACGAATCCAGACAAACCGAAGAAACGCGGCGCTCGTTCCGACACCAGGTAGTGAACGTGACGGACGGGTATCCCCGGCGATCACTCGAATCACCCCGGGCCGATTACTCGCCTCGCTTCTTGTACTCCTCACACTCGCGCTTGGCTCGCTCGTAGGCACCGCGTTTCTTCTTCAGTTCGTTCTCGCGTAGCCGTCCCTTCTCGTATTTCTTTCTGGCCTTCTCGTACTCGCGTTTCTTTCGCTCGAGGGTGCGTTTTCTCTTCGACCGCTTCGTTTTCCGCGGCTCCTCGTCCGTGTGGACGAGAACCAGGGCAGTGGCGCTGACGGGCTGGCCGTCGTCGAGGTACGGAGCGTCGATATCACGGTAGACGGTGGCGGTGAGGTGTCGTCGCTCCGTAAGCGGCGGAGTAAGCATCACTTCGAGGTTCTCGTGTGTCCCGGCGTCGAGAGGTGCGGTTCGGCCACGGGCGACACCACCCTCGTCGGTAATCTCGACGAAGCCACCCTCTGACAGCTCGACCTGGCGGATGGTGACGCTGGTGCCGTCGGACTTCTGGTCGTCGAACGTGATCGAGGCTGTCGGTTCGACCGGTTCGGTGACGGTGATCAGCGCCGTATCGCTGACGGGTTCGTCGTCCTCGAGATACGGCTCACCGGAGGGGAGATAACCTGTCGCAGTGAGGTTCTGGGATTCCTCGAGCACTGGTGAGAGCGTGACCTCGACGTTCTCGTGGGTTCCGGCCTCGAGGATCGCCGATTGGCCGCGGACGGTACCGTCCGCGTCGGTAATCTCGACGTAGCCGCCGTGGGAGAGTTCGACCTCATCGACCACGACGACACTCCCGTCAGATTCCTGTTCCGAGAACGTGATCGCGGCCGCTGGCTCCGCCGGTTCAGACTCGATCGCGTAGGCGCCGCGTCCACTCCCCCCGTAAACGGTGGCGTCGACGACTACCGGTGGTCCGACGTAGGAACCCATGTCGAAGTTCCACTGGAGCGCACCGCCGTCCGCGTTTAGCGCGTACAGGCCACCTCCGCTCCACTCACTGGCACCGACATAGACGCTTTCGTCGACAACTACCGGCGGGTATAGATACGCCTCCATCCAGTCGTCCTCGACGTAGGTGGACCACTGTGGCGTCCCGTCGCTGGCGTCCAGTGCCTGTAGGACAGCCACTGACCACGGTGCCTCTAAGTACTGGATTTCGACGTAGACGGTCCCATCTGCCACTGCCGGTGTATACCAATGATAAAAGATTCCTCCGAATCTCCACTGTTCGGCTCCGGTCGTCGCGTCGATCGCGTACATATAATCCCATCCGCCGATGTAAACGGTTCCGTCGACCACTGCAGGAGACGAAAAGCCGACCCCTCCCAGCGTCTCAAAACGCCACTGTTCGTCTCCGCTGGTCGTATCTATCGCATACACGTTGTCATCCCGACTCCCAACGTAGACGATGCCATCGGCAACTGCCGGTGAAGATGTAATCCAACCCCCTGTTTCGAAAATCCACTGTTCGGAGCCGTTACCGGCGTCCAGGGCGTACACGTTGGTATCGTAACTCCCGACGTAGACAGTCCCGTTGGCCACTGCTGGCGACGGTCGTACCGGTCCGTCCGTCTCGAACTGCCATTGTTCGGAACCGCTGGTCGCGTCCAACGCGTAGATGGTTCCGTCATCGGATCCGACATAGACGGTCCCGTTGGCCACCGCTGGCGACGAGTTTACACTTCCGTCAGTCCCGAACCGCCACTGCTCGCTCCCATCCGTCTCATCTAGGGCATAGACGTTTCCATCGACGGATCCAATGTAGACGGTTCCATCGACCACTGCCGGCGACGAGGAACCCCGACCGGTTTCGAACATCCACCGCACCGAAACTGGCGGCTCGGGCCCGGTTTCGGTCGGTGCGTGACCCGTATTGGGTAAGTCGTAGCGATACTTCGGCCATTCGCCCTCGAGTTGCTGGAACTGTGCCGGTGCCTGTGTCTGTCCGTCTGTCGGCGGCTCTTGTGCCGAGGCCTCGCTCGTCAACCCATACGTCCCGAGCAACCCACCGCCGATGGCGGTTCCTGAGCGGGAGAGGAATTTACGTCGCTCCATGTCACTCTGAAGCAGATGACAGTAATTTAGAAAGAACGCTCTACCGGCCAGTAATTTCCGTCTACGAATCGTTTCTCGGCCCTACCGATTTCACACAGGCCTCCACGAATGCCGGAGAGCGCTAAAGAACGAGCGTTGGGGTGGCCCTATATGGAACTCGTGGAAGCCTCCAAAAAAGTCTCTTGTGAGTGCCAGAACGAGGGTGCACGCCGTTTCTACCGCAATACGGACTTCCAACCGAAACAAGTCGACTACGTACAGTCACTGGAGTAAGTCGAAGTACGCCTCAGACCGCTCCAAGAGCCGATGAAAAAATGACGTTTGGTCGTCAATTAGTGCTGACGATCTTGATCACGTCACCCTCCTCGAGTTCGTACTCCTCGCTCACCTCGCGATTCGACTTCGCGTCGACGGCGTGGAGGTAGCCGTCGCCGATGTCGGAGTGGACGGCGTAGGCGAGATCGACCGGCGTCGAGCCCTCGGGCAGGAGGTGTGCGTCGGGCAACACGTTCCCGCTGCCGTCGGACCACTTCGCTGCGTCCTCGACCGGGTAAGCCGTCACGTGCTCGAGTAACTCGTAGACGGCGTAATCGAGCGCCGACTGGACGCCCGTGCCGTCCCACTCTGCCATCGTCTCCTGGAGGTCCTCGAGGGCCCCGCGCTGGGCGTCGTTGACGCCGTCGCCGATCGCGACCGACTCGTCGCCAGGGTCGTAGTCGACGAGGTCGCCCTCGGCGGCCCGGCGGAGCGCGAGTTCGCCCTCCGCGGTGGTCGGGATCACGGGTTTGTCGAGTTCGAGGAGCTTCTCGACGTTCTCCTCCGGAGCGACGTCCATCTTGTTTGCCGCCACGACGATCGGTTTCGTACGCTCGCGAACCAGTCGTGCGAGTTCCTCGCGGTGGTCGTCTTCCCACTGGATCGGATCCTCTGGGTACTCGAGTTCGCGCAGGACGGTCGCGATCTGTTTCGGCGACGCGCCAAAACCCGAAAGCATGTCCGCCAGCGCGTCGTCGATGTCGAAGTCGGGCGAGCGGGACTTGCGTTCGACGGACTCCCAGTTGCGTTCGACGATGCCGGCCAGCCAGAGGTCCATCTCCTCCTCGACGAAGTCGATGTCCTCAAGCGGGTCGTGTGCGCCGATGTCGACGGGTTCGCCCTTTTTGTTCGTGCCGCCGGAGGCGTCGATCACGTTGATAATTACGTCGGCGTTCGTGAGTTCGTCGAGAAACTGATTCCCGAGTCCTTTCCCCTCGTGTGCGCCGGGGACGAGCCCCGCGACGTCTAACAGTTCGATCGGGACGTAGCGCTTGCCGTCCTCGCAGTTGTCGGCGTTACACCGCTGGTCGCGCTCGAGGCAGGGACAGTCGGTTCGGACGTAGCTCACGCCCCGGTTGGCGTCGATGGTCGTAAAGGGGTAGTTGGCGACGTCCACCTCGGCCATCGTCGCCGCCGTGTAGAACGTGGACTTGCCGGCGTTCGGTTTTCCGGCAAGCGCGATCGAGAGCATGACGTTCCGTAACGCCTTTCGCTCAAACTGTCTTTCGATTCGGACCCCCGCGGCCGACACTCGCCGACGCCGTTGCGGAGAGCGTCCCCGCCTGCTCTCGACGTCGAATACCGGTCAACGCCACAGTGTCGTCGTGCTCATCGGTCCAGTTCGACTGCCATCATCAGTTCGTCGACGTATCGCCCGTCGAGCTTGTAGTGGTCCTCGCGGACCGCCTCGATCGTCCAGTCGTGTTCCTCGAGGAAGGCGATCGCCTCCTCGTTGACCGAGGGAACGCTCTGGTAGACCTTTTCGTAACCGTTCGCGCCGGCCCACTGGAGACCGCGAGCGAGCAACTGCGAACCGATTTCGTGACCGCGATACTCCTCTAAGACGCCGACGGTGAGTTCGGCGGTGTGGCTTAATTTCTCGACTTCGGGCGCGTGGAGGTGGACCCAGCCGACGACCTCGTTGTCGACGGTCGCGACGAAGAACATCCGCGACTCGAGTTCGTTGTGCCGAAGGAGGGCTTCGTCGTGGTCGACTTCGTCGGCGACGCTTTCGGCCTCGATATAGGTTCGCTCCTGGACGACCTGACGAATCGCGCCAACGATTCCCGTCAGGTCCTCCTGTCTTGCCGGACGAATGTAAAATTCGAAATTCTCGGAGATGAACTCCTCTTCGACACCGGCGTCGACCGTCACTCGAAGCGTGCCGTGATCCTCACTGAGACGGCCGTCTCGCCTGAGAACCGCGACGTGGTGTCGAAACGCACTCGGTTCGATCTCGAGACGGTCCCTTGCCCTCTCCGGATCGATCGAACCCCGGTGCTCGACGAACTCGTAGATCCGCTTTCGATCCGCGTGACCGAACTCGAGCGTTTCGTTGCATTCCATGGCGTGTACTGGCGTCGCACGAAACTTAACCTTTCCCAGCAGGTTTCTATCGCGGATCGGAGCAACCGACGGAAACTGCCGTGGCTGTCGTTCGGTAATAGGTACTTAATGTCTCGATGCGTGAAGCCGCGAGGACTTCCGTCCCGCGTTCGTTCGATCACCTGCGTCGAGCGATACGGTCTGCCACCGGTCGCTTCGGGACACCGTAGATGGGTTGCGGTCGTCCCGACGTTGAGCACGAACGGGCCGCACGAGCCGAGAACGACGACAAAACAGGTGTGTACTGACAGAGCGGGTGTGTATTCGGATGTGGGAAATACTCGAGGCGAACGTGGTGGTTGCTGGAGCCAGTCTCGTTCTCGCGGTGGTCGTCGGACTGGTGGTACACGAGGGATTACACGCGCTGGTACTTCGACTGGCACGCGTCGAGTACACCGTCGTCTACGGACCTGATCGGGCCGGTGGCGTCGTCGGAATGATGGCGAGTTGCCCCTGGGCGTTCGTCCAACCGTATCCGACCGGTACGGAGTCGCCGTGGGTCCTTCGCGCCGCGGCGCTTGCACCGCTTGCGCTTGCGGCTCTCGTCTTCGGACTGGTGGGATTCGATCTCGTCACCCTCGAGTCGCCGGTTGCGACGGCGATGGTGATCGGGATCCTCGGCTGTTCGATTCCGAGTCCACAGGATTTCTCCGTCGCCTTCTACGCGCACCGACTGCTTGATACGGTTTGCGATGACTGATACGGATTGCTGTAACGGTTTACCGGTGAAACCACAGATGGCTCGTGGTTTCGCCGGTAACGATTTACAGCAGACCGTATGATTGTCGGCCGAGCACAGATCGGCGAGCGATCGACCGGGACCGATACATTGCAGTCCGTATGAGGGGATAGACGGGACCGGTACGCTCCCGACGCGTTCCCGCGCCGATTGACGGTCACCACGTTCCTCACTTCTCTCGATGGGGTCGCCTCCGACTCGAAGGGAGGTCGGCGATGGGTCTCGATCTGAAGATGGCACAAAAGGATCACAGGAGCGGCCACACAGCCACGAGTGGCCGCAAGCGTCGGTACGAGCACGAGTGATCCACCGGCGCTTACAGGGGTAGTTGTCTGGCAGTTCGTCACGAGGTCGGTTACAACACCGACGACCGTATTGTCGTACTGTCTAATAATAAATCTACTTGTTAGGGTAATTCCCATCTGTCCGTGAGATATGGTGGGCAATCATCCAAAATAGCGCCCATATACGAATGTGTTCGAAATACTGCTGGGGGAAGAGCCTCGATTTTCATGTGTGGCAATCGAACACCCTTGCAATTCGCTCAGCCGTGAACAGTAACGTATCTCGGGACAAGTCCTGAACCACTCTCGTTGTCCCTCTGTAGACGCCGAACCCAATTTGTTGCATACGAATCGGTATCACGTGGTTCCGGCGATCGCTCGAGCGGGGTCAGCGATCGCCGGTACCGAACGACGACACTCCGTCCGATGATCGCAGTCACGGATCGATTTTCGTCCGCGCGATGCCGTCTGCAAGCTCTGCGCTGATGAGCGCCTCGTGGCTTCGCCGAAGCCGTTCGGACAACGCCTGATGTGAGATGTCCAGTTCGGCGGCGAGTTCCTCGAGAGTTACCTCGCGAGGGACAGCGAAGTACCCCAAATTGTGTGCGGCGCGAATCGTCTCGTACTGGGTTTCCGTCAACGGCGTCCGGGCGCGGGTGAGGTCGTCGATGCCGCTGACGCGTGTTACGGTCACGTCGAACTCGTACTGCCCGAACAGTTCGTGGGTGGTAGACACCGCTTCCCGATCGTGGAACAGCAGTTGCACCGACCAGACACCGTCTCCGCCGCGTGCAGTCAGGATCGCACCGTCGTTGTCGGTGACGATCTCCTGAAACAGTTTGACGCGGTCTCGAAACTCCAGGCGGAACAGACTCCCTTCCCGGTCGTCGGCGACTGAGATCGAGTTTCTGTCAGACTCGACGGTCAAACTCGCGATCACGTCGACGGACGGATCGTCCTCGAGTGCCCGTCTCAACGTTCGTCGACCCGCACCCGACGCCCGGACGAGCGGGGAGGAGCCACCGATCAGTCCGGCGATCCGAAACTCGAACGACGACACGCGCTCGAACGTTCGCTCGAATGCGAGACGATCGGCTGAAACCTCGAGTTCGACGACCGTGGTCATCACCCGGATTCACCACGGACGGATATAGACGGATTGGGTTTCCGGTAGCCTTTCCCGCCACCCAATCGGGATGAGTGTCGTCCAAAGCTGACCCTCCAATTCGCTAACGTTCACCGGAGTCCCCGGCTGGCAACCGATCGAAAAACGGCGAACGATCGACCGGCAATCATACGGATTGCTGTAACTATTTACCGGGGCAACCGCAAGGCGAGGCGCGGTTGCCCCGGTACGGACTTACAGCCGTCAGTATCAGTCATCGCAGACCGTATCACACCGACCGCCGTCGTTCGGAACCAGTGATCGATCGGACGCGATCACCGGTACACCGCGACAACAATCCGTCTCAGTGTTCGACGAACTCGAGCAAGATACCGCCGGTGTCGCGAGGGTGCAAGAACGCGACGGTGTGGCCCCACGCACCCGCTCGTGGCTCCTCGTCGACGAGGGCGACATCGTGCTCACGGGCGCGCTCGAGGGCCGCTCCGAGGTCGTCCGTCGCAAGCGCCAGGTGGTGAATGCCGGGACCCTGATCCTCGAGATACCGCGAAATCGTCCCCTCCTCTCTCGGCTCGAGGAGTTCGAAGTAGCCGTTCCCGCAGTCGACGAAGACGACGCGCATCCCGTCGAACTCTTCCTCGTGGGCGATCTCGAGGCCGAACAGGTCCGCGTACAGTTCGGCGAGCGCCTCTGCGTCGTCCGTCGCGATTCCCGCGTGGTCGAAGTGCATGCCCGAACGTTGACCGGGGCGGGCCAAATACGGACGGGATCGGTTCCGGCGTGAACGCGAGTTCGCATTCACCAGTCACCGTCTCGCCACAGAAAGCATGTAGTGAACGGACAGGTAGCGTGTGTTACATGTATGTCACGAATACGGAGACGGTTCCGGACGGCGAAATCGTCGACGTACTCGGAATCGCGCGCGGAAACACGGTCGAGGCGAAAAACGCCGGTCAGGACTTCACACAGGGGATTCGAAACATCTTCGGCGGCGAACTCAAGGCGTACTCGGCCCTCCTCTCGAAAGCCCGCGACGAGGCGATCTCGCGTATGGAGGCCCACGCCGAAGAGATGGGGGCCGACGCCGTGGTCAACGTCCGCCTCGAGACCTTCAGATCACCGACGGCGGCTCGGAAGTGATGGCCTACTGAACGGCGGTACGTCTTCGGTGATGGCTCTCCTCTCGTGGGTTCGAGACTCTCCTGGGTCGACACTCGCCCCAGCCGTTCGCGCGGTGACGAAACCGAACCTGGAAATCTTCGCATCGCCGGCGATCACCGGATCGATCGGGAACCCGGTGGTCACGGTTCGACCGTCGCCGCGAGCAGTCTCGCGTAGCACCTCGAGAGATGTTTCACCAGTGTCGGCGCAGATGGTCGGAACTAACCCGTCACGTTGGTGGTGTTAAAGATGCTATCCGATCAATCCACTCTTGACCATGTCTGGGAGCGATCACCTCGAGATCGATACGGCCGACGTTTGGCCAGAGGAGATAGATGAGGACGAAGGCATCGTCACGAACTGGTTCGCACGCGAGGGGAGCCGGGTCAAGGACGGCGAGACGCTCTGTGAGATACAGATCGAAAAGGTTAGCGTCGACGTTCCGGCACCTGCAGCCGGAACCGTCCACGAGATCGTCTGCGACGAGGACGACGTGTTCGAGCGCGGCGATATCCTAGCGCTCTTCGAGGGGGACTGATACTGACTGCTGTAAGTCCGTACCGGGGCAACCGCAAGGCGAGGCGCAGTTGCCCCGGTAAATAGTTACAGCAATCCGTATGATACGGGCTGTGCTGCGTCAGTACCAGTCGACCGCTCGCCGATCTGCGATCGGCCGGCAATCAGTCATCGCAAACCGTATCTCCCCGTTCGATTGCTGCGACCGACGTACTCGAGTTCCCTTGCCTTCTCTGCTTACGACAGTGTTACGGGGAAATGCTCCGAGGAGAATATACACAGTAGTCCTACGACATGTGATGGGGTGGAATGTCGTTCATTCCGCCGATCGACTATGCCCCGACACGAAACCGGGCGTATATACGTTCGAGCGCCATCTAGTCAGCTAACCGAAAGACGCGCCGTCTTTCACACGGTCGGAAATCGCCGTCGATGACGTGGCCGAAAGTCGGTCATCGTCGGTCGACTGCGATCGTTGGCTCACCAATTTCTGTTGAGTCACACTGTGTGGACAGACTGCTATGATCGGCACCACTAATGGACATTGAAATTGCAACCATCGGCGGCTACGAAGAGGTCGGACGGCAGATGACTGCCGTTCGTGCCGGAAACGACATCGTGATTTTCGACATGGGGTTGAACCTCTCGAAGGTCCTCATCCACGACAATATCCAGACGGAGGGAATGCACAGTCTGGACCTGATCGATATGGGCGCGATCCCCGACGACCGGGTTATGTCCGACCTCGAGGGCGACGTCCGGGCGATCGTCCCGACCCACGGCCATCTCGACCATATCGGCGCGATCTCGAAACTCGCACACCGATATGACGCGCCGATCGTCGCGACGCCGTTCACACTGGAGCTCGTCAAAGGCGAACTCGAGGACGAGAACAAGTTCGGTTCCGACAACGAGCTGATCCAGATGGACGCCGGCGAGACGATGACGATCGGCGATCACGGGATCGAACTCGAGTTCGTCAACGTCACCCACTCGATCATCCAGGCGATCAACCCCGTTCTCCACACGCCGGAGGGCGCGATCGTCTACGGGCTGGACAAACGGATGGACCACACGCCGGTTATCGGCGATCCAATCGATATGAAGCGCTTCCGGGAGATCGGTCGGGAAGGCGTCCTCTGTTATATCGAAGACTGTACGAACGCGAACAAGAAGGGGCGAACCCCTTCCGAGTCGGTCGCCCGTGAACACCTTCGGGATACCCTTTATAGCATGGAGGACTACGACGGCGGGATCGTCGCGACGACGTTCTCGAGCCATATCGCACGGGTGAAGTCGCTCATCGAGTTCGCTCGAGAGATCGGTCGCCAGCCGATCCTCCTCGGTCGCTCGATGGAGACGTACTCGGGGACTGCGAAACGACTGGGCGTCGACTTCCCGTCCGACGTGCAGATGGTCGGCTATCGTCGATCGATCGATCAGACGCTCGAGCGGATCATGAACGACGGGAAGGGGAACTTTCTGCCCGTCGTGACTGGCCACCAGGGTGAGCCGCGAGCGTTACTGACGCGGATGGCCCGTGGCGAGACGCCGTACGACCTCAACGACGGTGATAAGGTCGTCTTCTCGGCTCGCGTGATCCCCGAGCCGACGAACGAAGGCCAGCGCTACCAGGCCGAGAAACTGCTCGGGATGCAAGGCGCGCGCGTCTATTCGGACATCCACGTTTCCGGGCACTTGAACCAGGAAGGCCACTACACAATGCTCGATGCACTCCAGCCCCAGCACGTTATTCCCGCCCATCAGGATCTCGGGGGGTTCTCGGGCTACGTCGACCTCGCGTCGAACCAGGGCTATACGCTCGGTCGTGACCTGCATACGACCACGAACGGGAACATCATCCAGCTCGTCTAGCACGGATTGCTGTAACGGTATACCGACACACCCGGAGAACGGGTCCCGGGTGTGGCAGCCATGACGTACAGCAGACCGTCTGATACGGTCTGCTGTACGTCATTTCCGGTGCGACCGCGACCCGTCCTGCAGTCGCACCGGTAAATCGTTACAGCAAACCGTATGACGCGTAGTTTCCGAGCGGTGGTATCGCTCATCGATACTCTGACCTCGAGGATAGCAATCGTCGGTGCTTCGCCTACAGACGGAACGTGTCTCTTCGTGGGGACTGCCTGCAACCTATTCCTTACGGCCGGAATAGCCGAACCCGGATCGGCACATCTCGGTCCGACTTGCAGAACTGAGTGCTTTGGCACGCCTGCACTGCAGCGTCAAATTCGATGGTGTGGTTCGAGTCGGCCCTGCAGTCGACGCTTGTCGAAGTACCGAGCGCAAAATAGGCCGAGTGACTGACCGCAGATCTGGGAGAGATGTCACGGAAACCGGAACGTCTCGAGATTCTTCGGCTGATACGTCCGAACGTTGTACTGCTGGTAGAGCGCTGACGAGAGTTGATCCGTCGCGTCCTCGTCACCGTGGACGCACAGAATCTGCTCGGGTCTCGGGTTCATCTCCTCGACGTACTGCTCGAGACCGCCCCGATCGGCGTGGCCGGAGAAGCCGCTTACGGACTCGATCCGACAGGCAAGCGTGAGTCGGTTGCCACGCCCCTCGAGTGCGATCTCCGTTCGACCACTCTGGATCCGCCGACCGAGCGTACCTTCGGCCTGATAGCCGACGAACAACAGCGTGTTCTCCGGATTCGGGCCGAGCAACTCGAGCCAGGACATGATCGGGCCACCGGTGACCATCCCCGAGGTCGAGAGGATGATACAGGGGTCGTCGCTGGCGATATCTTCACGCATCTCCTGGCCGCCGTCGACCTGCCGGAACTGTTCGGCGACGAACGGGTTGTCGTCGTCGTGGAGGATCCGCCGACGCAGGCCGTCGCGGAGGTACTCCGGGTAGGCCGTGTGGATCGCCGTCGCTTCCCGGATCATTCCGTCGAGGTAGATCGGCATCGTCGGAATCTTGTCTTCCCGCATCGCCTCCTCCAGGACGAGCATGAGTTCCTGGGAGCGACCGACCGCGAACGCGGGAATGACGACGATTCCGTCCTGCTCGTACGTCTCGTTGATGATCTCTCGGACGCGCGCTTCACTTTTTTCGGTGTCCGTCTGGTAGTCGTTGCGCCGACCGTAGGTCGATTCCATTACCATCGCCTCGACTCGCGGGAAGTCGTTGACCGCGCCGTTGAATAGCCGGGTGGGTTCGTAGTGGACGTCGCCGGAGAAGACGACGTTGTAGAACCCGTTGCCGACGTGGAAGTGTGCCGATGCGCTTCCCAGGATGTGGCCCGCGTTGTGCATCGTGAGCTTGATATCCGGCGCGATGTCGGTGACATCGCCGTAGGAGACGGGGATCGTGTGCTTGATCGCTTCGCGGACCTGCTCGCTCGAGTACGGTGGCGTCCGCCCTTCTTTCGAGGCGACGCTCAGGTAGTCGAGTTGCAACAGTCCCATCAGGTCACGCGTCGGCTCCGTCGTGTAGATCGGGCCGTCGTAACCGTATTTGAACAGCAGCGGGAGCAACGCGCTGTGATCGAGGTGGGCGTGGGTGAGGACGACCGCGTCGAGGTCGGTCAGCGGCATGGCTTCCGGCTCGTGGAGATACGGGACCTCTCCCTCGGCACCGGGTTTGTCGCCGCAATCGATGAGGATGCGCGTGTTCGGCGTGTGCAGGACGAAACTCGCCCGGCCGACCTCCCGACAACAGCCCAGTGTGGTGACGCGAACGTAGTCGACGTCGGTCTGGGGCTCCCGGTGGATCTTCTCCCCGACGTCACGGAGGAACTCCCGGCGTTCGCCACGCTCCTGAGTCAGGAAGTTCCGGACGTTGTCGACCGTCGAGGACTCCATAGGTGGCGTGCGGACGACCTCCGGATTCCATCCGACCTCCTGGGTAATCTTCCGGAGCGTCTTGCCGTGTTGACCGATGACCAGCCCGGGCTTTTCGGCCTCGATGAGGACCTCGCCGACTGTCGCGTGAAACTCGAGGTTCTGGATGTTCGCCTCGTCGGGGACGATCGTACGGATCGTTCCTTCTGCTTCGGCTGGACTCGCTTGCTGTCCCGCAACGGGGCGGATCGTGACGCGTTTACGGAGCGCTCGTGCCAGGTCGCCCAGAAGCTGGCCGTTCTCGGCGAACTGTTCGGGCGTCTCGGTGTAGATCACGAGGTCGGGTCCCTCGTACTGCACCTCGCTGACGTCGAGGTGGGGCGGTACTTCGGTTCGAACGCGGTCGAGTAACTCGGAGTTGGTCGTATCCTCGCTCATAGATGCTATCGCTGTCCGCAAGCTCGATCACGGCGATCGGCGTTCCTCCAGATTCGGACCGATTTGCCGGAATGTCTCAGGAATAATCGGCCAGCTGGGCTCCCGCGTGGAGAGCGTGACGAACGGCTATGTAGGTCTACGTGACTGTGTACAAAACCCTTCGCATGTGAAACGTATGTGGTATGTTTTCACTCGATTGCTTCGTCCGATCGCCAGAGCGGCTTTATTTCGCCGTTTTCACCATCGCTCACGGATCGCCGTTTGGACGTACCAAACCGACGTGGGTGCGAAGACAGCTGTTGAACCACTCGAGGACCGACGAGATGAGGACGAGTACGGACGTAAAGACGGCTGCAGGATGTGCGCTCGGTCAGATGTGGGATACTAGATCGTGGGTCAGAACGACACACCTAGGAAGAGTTATAAGAATATCCAGTCGCTCGACAACGATAACAGGTATGTCCCTCCTCTTCGACCACGCTCTTTCCAACTTCTCCCCAGTAGGCGGCCACCATTACGAGGTCACGGCAGACGATTTCGCATCCGCTAAACGCCCTCACGGAACGTGTAAATGCCATTTAGTAGACACTCCGGGTTCGACTGCTCGAGCATTCGGCAGGATTATACTCCCCCACTCACGACTACCCGAGGCGTATGGAGGAGCGAACGAGGGCCTATCTTCGGGGGCGATTTCGCGACCACTACCGGCGAACGGAGATCACGCCGCCGCCTGCGGCCAACGAACGGGAGTGGGGCTTTATCCCCTGGACTGACAGCCCCGGAACGACGATGGTCCGCCACCGTTCGCTACTCGAGCTCGGCGACCTCTCTGAGTTTCTGGTTCGAAAACGGCCCCGCCACGTCTACTTCTCGGCGGGACGCTTTCGCGACCCCGGCGCGAGTTCGATGGGGGAGAAAGACTGGCAGTCCGCCGACCTCGTCTTCGACTTAGATGCCGACCATCTCCCCGGCGTAACACTCGGCGAGGATACCTACGCCGAGATGCTCGCGACGTGTAAGGACGCGCTTTTCCGATTGCTCGACTTTCTCGAGAACGATTTCTCCTTCGAGGACGTCGAAGTCGTCTTCTCGGGTGGGCGTGGCTATCACGTCCATATCCGCGACGAGAACGTTCGTCACTTAGAGCGCGAACACCGCCGAGAGATCGTCGACTACGTTCGCGGGATCGGCCTCGACTTCGACGAGCTGATCGAAACCGAAACCGTCGCCGGCCTCGGCCGTCGGACGCCGACCGAGCGGCGACACCTTCGGATCGACGGCGGCTGGGGCAGACGCATCCACGAGCAGTTCATGGCGTTCGTCGACGAGTTACTCGACCTCGAGGACGAGGCCGCCCTCGAGCGTCTCCAGGCGTTCGACGGCATCGGCGAGGGGAAAGCCGAGGCGACGCTGAACGCGGCCCGGAACAACCGCGAGGAACTCGAGGCGGGCAACGTAACCGTCCACACGGCGGTCGCACAGCTCGCCGAGCGGTTCGCCTCGCGAGCCGTCGAACGGGACAACGCGCCGATCGACGAACCGGTGACGACCGACACGAACCGACTCATCCGACTGCCCGGTAGCCTCCACGGTGGGAGCGGTCTCGAGACACTCCGGCTCGACCGAGACGAGATCGACGACTTCGAGCCTCTTTCCGACGCCGTCCCGGAGACGTTCCGGGGACAGGAGATCGCCGTCGACGTCACCGACGGCGGCGAGGTCGAACTCGGTGGCGATATCTTTACGGTCTCGGAGGGAGATCAGTCACTCCCGGAGTACGTCGGCGTATTCCTCATGGCACGCGGCAGGGCTGAAAAGGAGAAAGAATGAACTTAGACGAGTTACGCTCGGTCCAGAGCAAGGAGCGCCAGAAAGATAGCCTCCAGAACCTGCGTCCGTCGTTCTACCAGGAGGTCGGCGAGTACATCGCGGACCTCGAGGACGAGCGCGACCGGGTTGCCGAGCAGGTCGATGATCCCTTCTCCTCGCCCGAAGTCGGCCGACTCACCGACGAGATCGAGACGGCGAAAGACGTCGTCGAGGCCATCTACGAGCGACGAATGGGGAAACTCGTCAAACAAGCGAGCCTCGCCGCGGCCGGTATGGCCGCGGATGACGAGGGACTCACCGCCGAGGAAGCGGACCTCTTCGACGACCTCGTCGATCGTATCGAATCGAACAAGACGCGCGTTCTCGACGTCCTCGAGGGTGTCGAGGACGGCGGCGGCGAGACGGAGATGGACACCGCGTCGACCCCACCCGAGGTGCCCGCACCGCCACCGGAGGAGCCACCGATGGACCGCGAGTCGGAGGTGGCCTCACAGACGGAGTCCGAACCCGTCACCGCGGGTTCCGAGGGCGCTACCGACTCGAGTTCGATCAGCCCCGCGGACGTTATGGGCGGGGCCGGTGGTGCCGCTGAAACCGAACCCACTGAGTCCCCGACCGATTCGACAGGTGGCATCGAACCGGGATCGGAGCCGACCGAAACCGAATCGAACCGGACGAAACCCGACGCGAACGGCGGCGACTACGCGGATTCGGAGGCCGGAGGCGGTGCCCCGACGAACGACGGCGCTACCGTCGACCGTATGACCGTTAAGATCACCCGCGACGTCGGGTCAATCCTCGGTGTCGACGACCGCGAGTACACGCTCTCGAGCGACGATGTCGTCACCCTGCCGGAACAAAACGCAGTGCCACTGGTCGATCGCGAGGCTGCCGAACCGCTCGAGTGAGACCGCAACGCATACAACTATCGACGCAAACGGACGGCTATGCTCGACGTCGACGATTCGGCTCCCGAGTTTGAACTGGTCAACCAGCACGGCGATCTGGTCCGTCGGTCCGACTTTTCGGACCACCGGCTCGTGGTTTATTTCTACCCGCGTGCTGACACCGACGGCTGTACGACCGAAGCCCGCGCGTTCGACGACGCGTTGGATCGCTTCGACCAGCGCGATACCGCCGTGGTCGGTATCAGCGACGACCCCGTCGAGGATCTCTCGTCTTTTGCCGAGAAGTACGACCTCAAGTTCGATCTCCTCTCTGATGAGGACGGCGAGGTCGCGACGATCTACGACTCTTACGGCGAAAAGCGGATGTTCGGCAACACGTTCGACGGTGTCTTCCGTAACACCTACGTCATCGGCCCCGACGGCCAAATCGAAGCCATCTACGAGGGGGTAGACCCCGACGAACACGTCGAGGAGGTGCTATCGGATATCGAAACCCGATCCAGTCCGCCCGAGCCGACCACCTGAGTGAATCAACACAGGGCGCGATAGCGCTGGTGACGACGGCTCGTGTGGGAGACGCTACTGGAACGTTCGTCCGAGCTGGTCCTTTTCGCCGGGTTCGGCCGTGTTGAACTCCGCTTCGATCTCCTGGTAGCGTTCGCGCGTCTCGGCGGTCACGCTCGGGTTGACCTCCTCGAGTGCGTGTTCGAAGTGTTCCCGGCTGATCCGGACGTTCTCGATGGTGTCGGGCATCTCGTCAGGATCGACGGAGTTGATGAACTCCCGACTGGCTTCCATCGAGGCCTCGCGACAGACCGCCTCGATGTCGGCACCGACGTAGCCCTCCGTCTCCGCGGCGAGCCACTCGAGGTCGACCGCGTCGGCCAGTGGTTTCCCGCGGGTGTGGACCTCGAAGATCTTCTTGCGCCCTTCCTCGTCCGGCACCGGCACGTGGACGTGACGGTCCAGTCGCCCGGGACGGAGCAGCGCCGAATCGATCAGGTCCGGGCGGTTAGTCGTCGCGATCACGACGACGTCCTCGAGTTCCTCTAAGCCGTCGAGTTCGGTCAGCAGTTGGGAGACGACGCGTTCGCCGACGCCGGAGTCACCCTGGCGCTGGCCGCGTTCGCCGGCGATGGAGTCGATCTCGTCGAAGAAGATCACGGTCGGTGCGTTCGACCGTGCCTTCTCGAAGATCTCGCGGACGCCCTTCTCGGATTCGCCGACGTACTTGTTCAGCAGTTCGGGGCCCTTGATCGAGATGAAGTTCGACTCGGCCTCGTTGGCGACCGCCTTCGCGAGCAGCGTCTTCCCGGTGCCCGGCGGGCCGTACATCATCACGCCTTTCGCGGCCTCGAGATCCATCGCCTCGAACACCTCGGGGTAGTCGAGTGGCCACTGGATCGTCTCGCGCAGGCGCTCTTTGGTGTCGCCTAGGCCGCCGACGTCGTTCCAGGTGACGTCGGGAACCTCGACGAAGACCTCGCGCATCGCGGAGGGCTGGATGCCCTTGAGCGCCTCCTTGAAGTCGGATTCGGTGACCTGTAGCGACTCGAGGACGTCGGCGTCGATCTCCTCGGACTCGAGGTCGAGTTCCGGGCGAATGCGACGCAGGGCGTTCATCGCGCTCTCGCGGGCCAGCGACTCGAGGTCCGCACCGACGAAGCCGTGGGTGTTCTCGGCGTAGCGATCGAGGTCGATCGATTCCGTGAGTGGCATCCCGCGGGTGTGGACCTGTAGGATCTCCTTGCGGCCGTCCTTGTCGGGGACGCCGATCTCGATCTCGCGGTCGAACCGGCCGCCACGCCGGAGTGCGGGATCGATGTCGTCGACGCGGTTGGTCGCTGCGATGACCGTCACGCGGCCGCGCTCCTCTAACCCGTCCATCAGCGAGAGCAGCTGGGCGACGACCCGTCGTTCGACGTCGCCGCCGGCCTCTTCGCGTTTGGCGGCGATCGAGTCGAGTTCGTCGATGAAGATGATCGCGGGGGCGTTCTCTTCTGCCTCCTCGAACACCTCACGGAGTTGCTCTTCCGATTCGCCGTAGTACTTCGACATGATCTCCGGCCCGGAGATCGTCTCGAAGTAGGCGTCGATTTCGTTTGCGACCGCCTTCGCCATCAGGGTCTTCCCGGTACCCGGTGGGCCATGGAGTAAGACGCCTTTCGGGGGCTCGATGCCGAGTTGCTGGAACAGCTCCGGGTGGCGCATCGGCAACTCGATCATCTCACGAACCTGATCGAGTTCGTTGTCGAGTCCGCCGATATCCTCGTAGGTGACGTTCGGGACGCCTTCGGCGGAGGGGCCGCTGGCCGAACTAACCTGTTCGGCGGGCGTCTCCGAGATGTCGATGCTCGTCGAGTCGGTGATGACGACCGTTCCGCTCGGGGACGTACTCGCGATCTTCAGCGGGACGGACTGGCCCGAACTCGCCATCGGACCGAACGAGAGCGAGAACGGAACCGTCTGGCCCTCCGTGACGGCCTGCCCGGAGAGTTTATCCCGCACCAGCGGGCCGATGTCCCCCCGAATACGGAGGTTCTGGGGGAGCGCGACTGACACCGACGTCGCCGGTTTGACGTCCGCGCGTTCGATCGTCACGCGGTCGTCGATACCGACGTCGGCTTCCTGGCGCAGGCGTCCGTCGATTCGGACAATTCCTCGTCCCTCGTCCTCGGGGTAGCCCGGCCAGACACGTGCGACGGCCTGCTCGTCACCGTTGCCCGTGATGACGATGTAGTCCCCGTTCTCGAGGTCGAGTTCTCGCATCGAGACGCGATCGATCGCCGCGAGTCCGCGACCCGCGTCCTTCTGCTTTAAGGGTTTGACGGTGAGTTTCATTGGTCTGCCTCCAGTTCGACAGTGAGCACGCCGTTTCTGATAAACGTGTGCGCATCAGCTGTCGCCTCGGGGAGTTCGAGTTCGAACTGGTCGTCCTCGAGGACGACGATAACCGTTCCGTCGACGAGGTCGACGGTCGCGTCAGTACCAGGGCCGAAATCGACCGCCACGACCGATGAGTCGTCGTACTCGTACCGGCGGGCCGGCCGTTCCGTTTCGTGAGTGAATCGATCGAGGTTCATCATTTAACTAACCACAGGTAAGCGCCCCTTATATATAAATCTTCCCCCCAATAA
This sequence comes from Natrialba sp. INN-245, assembly GCF_009807105.1. Lineage (NCBI taxonomy): Archaea > Methanobacteriati > Methanobacteriota > Halobacteria > Halobacteriales > Natrialbaceae > Natrialba > Natrialba sp. INN-245. The sequence continues at coordinate 18,605 of NZ_WUBV01000020.1, forward strand.
TACGGGGACAGCAGTGGTGTGGACAAGAAGATCGATGTTAGCAGTTCAGGCCAATCGTCGTCGCGAGTGTCGCCCAGTCGGACCGGCTTCGGCGACCAGCATTTATCCGGCCGCCTCTCGTCGACTACGCTATGGAGACGGTATCACATCACGGTCGGCGGACCGCTTACGAAAGTACCGACCGGGGCGGGGACGGGCCACGGATCTGCTGTGTCCACGGTAGCGGCTCTTCGCGGGACCTCTGGCGGTTTCAGCGAGAGCTCGGTGCGGAGAACCCGATCGTGGCGCTCGATCTCAGCGGGCACGGCGATTCGACGGATATCGACGCAACGACTGGATACCCGACGCTTTCAGCCTACGTCGACGACCTCCTCGCTGTCGTCGAGCGTACGGATGCCCGCATCCTCCTCGGGAGTTCACTCGGTGGAGCCGTCGTCGTTCACGCCTTCCTCGAGCGAGAGTTCGAACCGGACGGGGTCGTCCTGACCGGGACGGGTGCACGGATGGGCGTCCTGGACGACCTGCTGCAGTGGCTCGAGACTGACTTCGATCGAGCGGTCGAGTTTCTCCACCAGCCGGGCCGTCTCTTCGCTGACCCCGAGCCGACGCTGCGCGAGCGGTCGATCGAGACGATGTACGACTGCGGGCAGGCGGTCACCTACCGGGACTTTCGGACCTGCCACGCGTTCGACGTTCGTGACAGACTGGGAGAGATCGACGTGCCCGTCCTCGCGGTGTACGGCGAACACGACCCGTTGACCCCGCCGTGGTACCACGAGTTTCTCGCCACGGAGATTCCGGACGCCCAGGCGGTCGAGATCTCCGACGCGGGCCACCTCTCGATGCTCGAACGACCCGACGCGTTCAACGAAGCCATCACGACGTTTTTGCGGACGCTCGAAGACTGACGTGGCCGCGGATCAATCAGCGCATCCGCTCGAGCGAGACGAACGACTCCCCCTCCGCACCGAGCCACTGCGTTTCGACGTCCCCGTCTTCCAGACGTTGTGGAAACATCGTACAGACGACGATATCTTCACCCTCGCGGTCGACGATCACGTGACGGAGCATTGCGGTCTCGTTGGAGACCGAAACGGGAACTGGAAGCGTCCCTGTGGTAGGGCGTGACATACGTACGAACGGATTTGGCGGACGGTGTATATATACTCTCTCGGTATACAACGGGGTCTTCCTTGTAGTTGTATTATGCCCCTAGTACCCCGTCCGGTCGCCGGACGATCAGTAGATGTCCTCGAGATCCCCCTCCTCGTGGCTGTGTTCCGCTCCGGGGAACTCACCGGATTCGACCGCTGCGACGTACTCCTCGACGGCCGATTCCATCTCCCCGCGGACGTCGCCAAAGCGTTTCGCGAACGAGGGAGACCACTCGCTCAATCCGATCGCGTCGTCGACGACGAGCACCTGCCCGTCACAGTCGGGGCCGGCACCGATGCCGATCGTCGGAATCTCGAGGGTGTCGGTCACCTCCGCCGCGAGGTTCGACGGGACGTGTTCTAAGACGAGCGAGAACGCGCCGGCCTCCTCGTGGGCCAGCGCGAGTTCGCGGATACGCTCGGCCGCCTCCGGGTCGGTCCCCTGTCTCGGGTAGCCGCCGTACTGGTTGACGTGCTGGGGCGTCAGCCCGAGGTGGGCCATCACCGGAATGCCGAGCTGGGTCATCGTCTCTGTGAGCGAGACGGTGTGGGGTCCGCTCTCGAGTTTGACCGCCTCGGCACCCTCCTCTTTGAGCATCCGGCCCGCGTTCTCGACGCTCTCTCCTTCGTCGACGCCGTAGGAGAGAAACGGCATGTCGGCGACGACCAGCGCCTCCTCGGTCACACGCGAGACCGCTCCGACGTGTCGTGCGAGGTCGTCGACGGTCACGGGGAGTGTCGTCTCGTAGCCGAGACTCGCGTTACCGACGCTATCTCCCACGAGGACGACGTCGACGCCTGCCTCGTCGACGATCCCGGCCGTCGGCGCGTCGTAGGCCGTCAACATGGTGATCGGCTGCTCTCCATCGTTTTTCCTGACGTCCCGAACGGTAGTCATAGACACACGTTCGACCGCGAGCGTTAAACGTCGTCGCTCTCCGCTCGCGCTCGTCGGCTTGAGCAGCCGAAACGAGCGCGGACCCGCGACGCTTAATAGGGACGGCTCTGGAGAGACAGTCGTGCCGGAACCAGTCGAAAGCAGCTCCCCCGACGGTGTCGATTACGGCTGGGTGATGCAGGTCACCTTCGTGGCGACGATCGTCGTCGGGGCACCCATCGTCGCCGTGCTCTCGACGACGGCCGACCTCCCGACGTGGGGCGCTCGAGCGGAGTTCGCCATCCGTATCGGCGCGCCCATCTGGTTTCTCACCGCCATCGTCGTCTTCGCCTACGCGAAGCGAACGAGCGAGTGACCGGGACAGCAGTACGGTCGACACCGGTTAGCGGTTCGAACGATAGTAGACACTGAACGTCAATGCACACCTGATCGTAAGGCGGCTCCGCGATCAGTATGTAATTCGTTTCAGTGGCTACTATATCTCCGCGACTCCGATTCGTCGGATCGAACCTGGGCTGACACTACACGTACTCGAACGCCGTCCCGGCTCGCTCGGCGGTCAGTTCGTCTCGAGGGGAGTCGCCGACGAACAGCGCCCGCTCGGGCGAGGTCTCGAGGTCGTCGACGGCTGCGAGCAGTGGCTCGGGTTCCGGCTTCTGCGTTTCGACGGTGTCGCGACCGACGACCGTCTCGACTTCGTCGTGGAGATCCTGTTCTTCGAGGGCGATTCGGCAGGCCTCCTCGCAGTTCAACGAACAGACGCCGACCGGCACCGTCCGCTCGAGCAGTTCGTCGGCGTGGCGGAGTCGCGGCGACGTCGGCGCGCCCTCGCGTTCGTGACTCGCGATGACGGATTCGACCGCCGCCGCGAGGCCGACCTCGTCGGCACCGAGGAGCAACTCCCAGAGGTCGTTCCCCCGCGGCTCGACGTCCGCGGCGTCGTACACCGTGAGGACGTCGGTCGCGACGGCGTTCCAGTCGACGTTCAGGTCGACGATCGTCCCGTCCAGATCGTAGACGACGGCGTCGTACTCGGTCACAAGTACTCGTTAGCGGTCGGAGAAAATATAGTATCGGCTTCACTCGAGTCGAGCCAGTTGGTTCAACGCGTACACCGTCCGCAGGACGTCGACGCTCTTTCCCTGGTCAAAGACCAGTTCGTCCGTCTCGAGGACGTGTTCCAGGGTGTCCTGGGAGGCGTGTTCCGGCGCGGCCGCGATGCCGGCGTCGCGGTCGTCGATCCACCGCATCACCCGCAGGTCGCTCTTCGAGTCGCCCATCACCAGCGCGAACGGGTCGTCGACGCCCAACACATCGAGTGCGCGCTCGACGCCGACCACCTTGTTCAGCTCGAGGCTTCCGATCTCGGCCGCGTCGGCTTCGTAGTAGGCGACGTCGATCCGCTCTAAGACGTCGGCGAGTGCGTCGGGAACGGCGTCGGGATCGAGATCCGGATAGGCACTCTCCCCCTCGAGGACGCCCCTGATCTCGGGGTCCTGTGCGGCGTAGAACGCTCGCGTCCAGTCCTCGATCGTCTCACCGTCGACGACGCCCTCGCCGTTTCCGTCGGCGCTCGACTCGCGGACCGAACCGACGGCGTCGGCGAGCAGGTCGATCAGGTAGACCAGCGCCTCGTCGATGACCTCCCGCGCGTTCGCGGAGCCGGTCTCGTAGTTCGGCTTCATCGTGACGTTGAACTCGTTGCCCTGGAGGTGACAGCCCCGGCGAAGCCGTTCGGGGGCTTCGGGGAGGGTACGCGACCGAACGTCGTCGAAGACGTCCCTGATCTCCGCGTCGAGGTCCTCGTAGAGCAACTGCTTCGTGTCGGCACCGTGTCCGGGGGTAAAGACCCCGGTTCCCGCCTCGTAGACGATCGAGAGGGTTCCCGAGTGAACGATCTCGCTTCCCAGCCCCTGGATGGCGAACCCCTTGACGTTCTCTAAGGTCTGGCCGGTGCAGATGACGATCGGAACGCCGGCATCGTGAAACTCGGTCAGGACGTGAAGCGTTTCGCGGGGAATCTCGTTGTCCGTCCCGCCGGCGGATCGAAGCGTCTCGTCGACGTCGAGGACGAGCACGTTCACGGCCCGCCCGTACTTCGTCTGGAGGTCGAGTGCGGTAAACGCCTGATCGCGGTTCGCCCGCGCGGCGACCTCCGCGAACGTCTCGCCGGTCGCGAACGCGGATCGAATCTCGTCCTTTCGTACCTCGAGTTCCTCGGTGGCGTCCTGCCAGTGCTCGAGTGCCGCCCGCGAGTCGACAGCCGGAAAGATGTCGACGAACTCCTGGTACTCCCGCAACGTTTCCGTGTCGTACTCGTCGTAGAGACGGTAGACGAGATCGTATCGTTCCATCGTACTCCTACGTCGAACGTAACCGATAGAAGGTTTTCGCCTGGCTCTCGGTCTGTCTCGGGTCGGTTCGCATCCGGAAACTCCCTCCGATGGTAAGGGGCGAACGACGACACGCCTATAAAATCGGCGTCCGAACCCTCCCGTTATGAAGAACGTCGACGATCTGATCGAGAGTGCAGCGGAGCTTGCAGCGCGAGGACTATCGAAAGGCGAGATCGCGGACGAACTCAACGTGTCACGGGAGACCGCGAGCTGGCTCGTCGAGCGAAGCGACGCCGCCCCGACCGATCAGCCATCGCAGACCCAGACCGATCGACCTGCGGGAGGTCCACAGGACATCCACGTCGACTGGTCGGCGATCGGGCGTGACAGCGGACGAATGGGCCACGTCGCGGCCGCGATGGCCGACTTGCTGGCCAAACACGGCAAGAACGTGGATCTGACGATCGGTATCGAGAAAGCTGGCGGGCCGATCGCGACGCTCGTCGCACGCGAACTCGAGACGGATCTGGGAACGTACACCCCCGCGAAACACCAGTGGGAGGAAGGCGACATCGAAGACCTCGGCGGGACGTTCTCCCGAAACTTCGCGACGATTCGCGACCGCGAGTGTTACGTCGTCGACGACACGATCACGAGCGGGACGACCATGCGCGAGACGATCGAGGCGATCCGCGCTGAAGGGGGCGAACCGCTCGCGTGTGTCGTACTAGCTGACAAACAGGGGATTGAAGCGGTTGACGGCGTTCCCGTCTACTCGCTCCTCCAGGTCATCAGCGTCGGCAAAGAGGAGTGAGACGGTCTGTTGCCCGTCCGAGCCACGGGCGTTGGCACTGTTGCGCTCGTAAGCAACCGTTGGCTGACGAACCGACGAGCGTCGGTGGCGGACGGATTTCTCGAAGCGTGTTTCTCACTCGACACACCGATTTCGATCCCGACGAACCGTTTCCTATCGCGGCGAATTGTGCGCATGTAACAGTCGTTTGAAACTCGAGCGAGTGCTGTATGTCCCACATTCTCTTGTCCTCCCGCCGGGTCGAACTCGATGGCTATGACGTACACAGACCGCCTGACTCGCCGTCGAGCGATCGCGTTGACTGCAGCAGCCGGTGTGACCGCACTTGCAGGCTGTGGTGACGAAGGTCCCGGTGAAGCCGACGACACGCCACCGGAAAACGACGACCCGGCAGACGATCCGGAGGACGATCCCGCAGACGAAGAGAACGGTGACGACGCGATGGACGAAGAGAACGGTGACGACGCGGGCGAAGAGTAGGGTCGAAGGCATAGCAAGCACGGGATCGCTCATCGAAAGCCTCCGTGAAGCCGAGATCGCTTCCGGGATCCGTTCGTCGTGAGCCGCGTCGATCCACCGCCAACTCGTCTTTTGCACCGAGTGCGAGACGGATCTCTCCCGAGTTTCGTCTCGAGCGCTCAAAAAACGTGTGAAGACGCGACTAGCCGTGGATGCCCATCGCTTCGATCTGTTCTTGATACCGGTTCCGGATCGTCACTTCCGTCACCTGTGCGACGTCAGCGACCTCACGCTGGGTCTTCTTCTCGTTACAGAGAAGCGACGCGGCGTAGATCGCCGCGGCGGCGTACCCGGTCGGTGACTTACCCGAGAGTAGGCCTTCCTCGGCCGTCTTCTCGATGATCTCGTTGGCCTTGGTCTGGACCTCCTCGGACAGTTCGAGTTCAGAACAGAAGCGCGGGACGTACTTTTTCGGGTCGACGGGTCGCATCTCGAGGCCGAGTTCCTGCGAGATGTACCGATACGTTCGACCGATCTCCTTTCGTTCGACGCGTGAGACTTCCGAGATTTCCTCGAGGCTTCGCGGAATGCCCTCCTTTCGACAGGCCGCATAAAGAGCGGATGTCGCGACGCCCTCGATGGAGCGCCCGCGGATGAGATCCTCTTTGAGCGCGCGCCGGTAGATCACTGACGCGACCTCGCGGACCGAACGCGGTACCCCGAGTGCCGAGGCCATCCGATCGATCTCGGAGAGCGCGAACTGCAGGTTTCGCTCGCCGGCGTCTTTGGTTCGAATGCGCTCTTGCCACTTGCGCAGTCGATGCATCTGACTGCGCTTTTTCGAGGAAATAGAGCGACCGTAGGCGTCTTTGTCCTTCCAGTCGATCGTCGTCGTCAGCCCCTTGTCGTGCATCGTCTGTGTCGTCGGGGCACCGACACGCGACTTCTCCTGTCGTTCCTGGTGGTTGAACGCCCGCCACTCAGGGCCGGGGTCGATCTTCTCCTCTTCCACGACGAGCCCACAGTCTTCACAGATGAGCTCACCCCGGTCGGAGTCCTTAACGAGATTCTCCGAGTCACACTCGGGGCAGGCACGTACCCCTTCTTGATCCTCGGTCTCGTCCATCTCACGCGTTCGCTCCCGCTGGCGGGTGGACCGTGTCATCGCACTTTTATAGTAGTATCACCACAATATATAAACCCTTGGACTCCGTTTTCACCTGTCGACGGGTATCCGCCAATAATCGGCGATAGAGCGCCTCACAGGTCGAGTTTGCGATTTGAAACCGGAAAGACTTTATCCGGAACTCGGTGATGGACGGGACGAATGCCGGTTATCGAATGCGACGTCGACGCCGCCCGCGACCGCCTCGAGCACGCGGGTGTGACCGTCGAGCCCGGAAACACCGACCACGAGCGCTGGCGGGCGAGCCGCGGGGACGCGACCGCGGTCGCCTACGACGACAAAGTCGTCGTCCAGGGTGGGGCTCCGCGGGATCTCGAAGCGATCCTCCGGAAGGGGGGTGGCCGCGCACACGCCTACTTCGACGGCGGCGCGCGCGGCAATCCCGGCCCCGCGGGGATCGGCTGGGTGATCGTCACGAGCGAGGGGATCGTCGCTGAGGGAAGCGAGACGATCGGACGCGCGACGAACAACCAGGCCGAGTACGAGGCGTTGATCGCCGCCCTCGAGGCCGCCCGCGACTACGGCTACGACGAGATCCACGTCCGCGGGGACTCCGAACTGATCGTCAAGCAGGTCCACGGCGAGTACGACACCAACAACCCGGAGCTTCGCGAGCGGCGTGTCACCGTCCACGAACTGCTCTCGGCGTTCGACGAGTGGACGCTCGAACACGTCCCACGCGAGGTCAACGACCGCGCGGACGCCCTGGCGAACGAAGCGATGGACCAGCAGTGACCCGATCGGTACGTCCATCTCCGCCACCGGCTTTCGTCTCGCGATTCGGTCGCCAGCGACCGACGACGAAATCGAGCACGGAAAGGCCCTCGAGGACGAACCGTCGCCCATGAGCGATTTCGATGGGTCAGACGGGCCCGACACCGATCGTGAGGGTGGGACCGATCACGAGGCTGGCGACACGGACACGGACGGAGCCGACGGTGACGAGGAGGTCCCCGCGGACGTCGTCGACGAGGTCGAACGGCTCACCCGCATCGCGCGCTCGACGCCCGACGAAAACGAGACGCGAGCACGCGAGCGTCGCCGCGACGCCCTCCTCGAGCCGTACGGATTCACCGCCAGAGTCCGCGAGGACGACGGCGATGCGGTGCTCGTGCTCTATCCCGAGGAGTGGCGCGATGGCGAGGTCGTGAGAACCGACCGGATCGAAGACGTCTCACGAGCGATCGAGGTGTCACTCGAGGGGGCGGGCGATCCGGACGACTGGAGTGCCGTCGACGAACACAACCGCGAACTCGTCGCGCAGGTCGCCAAGCGCCACGGCGATGTCCACGGGGCGAACGCGAGCGCGCTCGCGGACTTCGTCGGGAACCACTACGCGAAACGGATCGAGTCGCTGACTGGCCCGGAGCTCTCGGAGTTTCGGACGGAGTATTTCGTTCGTAACGCGTGGCCGTCGCCAGCCCAGCGTGGGGTCGTCGAAGAATCGATCGAGTTGGTGTACGAGACGGCCGACGAACCGGTGCCCGAGTTCCGGGTTCGATAGGCCACTCGTTCGGAGCTCAGTAGCTCTCGTCGACGATCTCGTGGATCTCGTCGGCACGGTCGTCGCCCGTGACGACCTTCGAGAGCGTCCAGCGGACGCCGTCCAAGACGGCGTCGTAGCCGTCATCGGTCAGCGAGTACTGGTTCGTTCGCTTGTCGAGTTCGCTCTTTTCGACCAGCCCGAGTTCGACGAGTTCGTCGAGGTTCGGGTAGAGTCGACCGTGGTTCACTTCGGTTCCGTAGTACTCTTCGAGTTCGCGCTTGATCGCCAGCCCGTACATCGGTTCCTTCGCGAGGATGGTGAGGATGTTGGTCTGGAACGCGGTGAGTTCCCGTGCAATGCTCTGTTCGCCGGTGATTGATTGTGCCTCTGACATACTTCTGTAAATGTCACCAGACTATTTAAGACTTGCCAACTATTTGGTCTTACGGACGGCCAGACGCCGTCTTTCCGCAGATAGCGGTCGAACGGTTCCCGACCGGTCGCGTCTGTCGGCTGTCTGGTAGCCGTCACTTGTGCTTCAAACGTGATTACGAAAGTACTTTTTGATCCACCGCCGACTCTCAGCGTACATGGTCAATCTCTGGGAAGACCTCGAGACTGGACCGAACCCGCCAGAAGAGATCTACGCCGTCGTCGAGTGTCTCAAAGGCGAGCGAAACAAGTACGAGTACGACAAGGACGTCCCCGGCGTCGTCCTCGACCGCGTCCTCCACAGCAACGTCCACTACCCCTCCGACTACGGCTTTATCCCCCAGTCATACTACGACGACGAGGACCCCTTCGACGTGCTCGTCCTCGTCGAAGACCAGACGTTCCCCGGCTGTGTCATCGAGGCCCGCCCCGTCGCCCTGATGAAGATGGACGACGACGGCGAGCAAGACGACAAGGTCATCGCCGTCCCCAGCGAGGATCCGCGATTCGACCACATCGAGGATCTCGACGACATTCCACAGCAACAGCGTGACGAGATCGACGAGTTCTTCGCGACCTACAAGAATCTCGAGGCGGGCAAGGAAGTCGAGACGCTGGGCTGGGAGGACAAACAGGCCGCCTACGACGCCATCGAACACGCCCAGGACCTCTACGAGGAACAGTTCGGGTAACGCCGTCGGAAGCCGGACAACCGCTCCTGACCGACTCTCTCCCGGCCGAGACGTCTCCGGTCGATTCGTCTTCGGCTGACTCTCACTCGGCCCATCGACTTCGACCGATTCACTCGAGTTATCCACGGTCGAGAACTCATGCGTTATGAGCATGGGTAATTTTATCCGGCTGGTCGGCGTACGTTCGTCCGTTATGGCAGTAACCGATCCGTCCGTCAACGACGCCGAAATCGGCGAGCGAACGGACTCGAGTCCCGGTCTGGCCCACCCGACGGTCGTCCCGACGAACTTCGATCCGGACGCCCCCGGTGGACGAGCGGAGTGACCATTCTCGACGCCGGTTAGTTTCGGCTTCGCCCGCCACACCTGCCACAGACGAGACCTCCCTACTGGCGGTTCGTCCACGGATCTCGACGCCTTCTCAGAACAGTGTCTCGAAACGAACCTTCTTGTATACGGTCGGACTACGACCGGCCATGGGCCTGTTCGATCGATTGCGGGGCGACGAATCCCCGCGGGTCGCGTTTATCGGAGTCGATGGTGTGCCGTACAGTTTGCTCTCGGAGAACGAGGAACTGTTCCCGAACTTCGCCGCGATCGCCGACGAGGGAACGGCGGGCGAGATCTCGAGTATCGTTCCGCCGGAATCGAGCGCCTGCTGGCCATCGTTGACGACCGGAAAGAACCCGGGTGAAACCGGCGTCTACGGCTTCCAAGACCGGGAGGTCGGTACCTACGACACCTACGTTCCGATGGGCGGCGACGTCCAGGCGGATCGTGTCTGGGATCACGTCCAAGAGGACGGCCGACAGGCGACCGTAATGAACGTTCCTGTCACCTTCCCACCCCAGCGCAGCGTCCAGCGAATGGTTTCGGGCTTTCTCTCTTCGGGTCTCGAGAAGGCAGCCTACCCCGACGATGTCCACGACTACCTCGAGTCGATCGACTACCGAATCGACGTCAACCCAAAACTCGGCCACGAGGCTGACAAGACGGAGTTCATCGAGGACGCCCAGGAAACGCTCGACGCGCGCTTCGAGGCGTTCGAACACTACGTCGAGGAGGACGACTGGGACCTCTTTTTCGGCGTCTTCATGACCACGGACCGGGTCAATCACTTCCTGTTCGAAGACTACGAACGCGACGGCGAGTACCGCGAGGAGTTCCTCGAGTTCTACCGGACGGTCGACGATTACGTCGGCCGACTGCGCGAGACGTTGCCGGAAAACACCACGCTTGTCGTCGCCTCGGATCACGGCTTTACCAGCCTCGACTACGAAGTGCACTGCAACGAGTGGCTCCGCGAGGAGGGGTGGCTCTCCTTTCGAACCGACGATCCCGAAGAACTGGACGATATCACCGACGAGACGAGGGTATACTCGTTTATTCCCGGCCGCTTTTATATCAACCTCGAGGGTCGAGATCCTCGCGGATCCGTTCCCCAGGAGGAGTACGACGCCGTCCGCGACGAACTCAAATCCGATCTCGAGTCCCTCGAGGGGCCGAACGGCCGGAAGGTCGTCGACCGCGTCGTCGAAAAGGAGGCCGCGTTCCGCGGCGACCACGACGACATCGCGCCGGATCTGGTGGCGATTCCCAACCACGGCTTCGACCTCAAATCCGGTTTCAAGGCCGACTCCGACGTCTTCGATACCGGACCGCGAAACGGGATGCACAGCTTCGACGACACTGCACTGTACATCGACCACCCCGGCGCGACCATCGACGACGCCGACCTCTTCGACATCACGCCAACGATCCTCGACTTGATGGACATCGAGTACCGACGGGGAGCGTTCGACGGCGCGAGTCTTGTCTGATACGGACTGTTATCCGTTCCGGTGGGATCACTGGCTCGATTGCGGACCCGCCGAAACGACGGACTGCGGAGCGCTCGAGTCGCCGATAGTGAACCCCTTTCCTGCCCACGAGTTCGTACTCGCTTCCGTCCCACAAATTCGTATCCGTTATCCGCGTGAGAGCATACCCCCGTGTATGGAAGAAGTCATTCATGCTCGAGGCCACGAGAACGTCAGCGCCGAGCACGCGAGCACGTTCGAGGTGACGACGGACGACTTTCTCACTCCTGCGGGAGATTGCATCCTCGCGATCGAGGCCGATCGCGCACCCGCGGATTTCGATCCGGCGTTCGTCGACGCCTGCCGCGACGCCGACGCGACGATCACCGTCACGGTCGAGGCGGGTGGCCACCGGGAGTCGATCGAGGGTCGTGGCGACCCGGACCTCGAACTCACGAACGATCGCAGCGCCGTCGGCCGCACGAGCGAGTACGTCGACGACCGGACGATCCTCACCGACGCCGAATTCGCCGCCGAGGGGGTCGACCGTCGCCTCGTCGAAGCGCTCGCGGACGGTGCGGCGGCGACCGTAACGATCACCGTCGCCTAATCTTTTCTGTGTCCGCGAATACGCGCCGCTGCCGTCGATTCGGCCAACGATCGACGCGGGACGAAGTTAAGGGGATCGCCCCCCTCTGTATCGGCGTGTGTACGCTCACGCTCGCCTGGCGGGTGTTCGAGGACGCGCCGGTCGTCGTCGCCGCGAACCGGGACGAATCGCTCGAGCGCGACTCGGATCCCCCGGGCGTCTACCGCGAGGAGCCGCTGACGATCGCACCGCGTGACCGAGAGGCCGGCGGCACCTGGATCGGCTACAACGAGTGCGGCGTCTTCGCCGGCGTCACGAACGCGTGGACCGACGTCGCCCTCGCAGGGGACCGCTCGCGCGGTCTGCTCGTCGCAGACGTCCTCGAGGCCGAGTCGGCGACAGAGGCGGAAACGATTCTCGAGGTGGCAACGACGACCGACGAGTACGACGGCTTCTATCTCGTGATCGCCGACGCTGACGACGCGGCGTGCTATCGCTGGGACGGCGGCCTCGCAGTGACGCGGTTCGATCCGGGCGTCCACGTCGTCGTCAACGTCGCGGTCGACGACGACGTCGAGATTCCCGACACTCGGTCCGACGCGGCCAGAACACAGGCCGAGAACGCACAGGGAGTCCGACGGGCGCTCTCGTCGCGGGTCGACGCCGACTCGACCGCCGCCGAAACCCCGGCGGAGTGGCTCGAGCGCGCGGCCGCCGTGCTCTCGGACCACGAGTACGGCGTCTGCATCCACGGAGACGGATTCGGGACACGGTCGTCGTCGCTGATCGCACTCGGCAAGGGAGCGAGCTACCGGTTCGCGCCGGGTCCACCCTGCCGGGCGGCCTACGAGGAAATCTCGAGTCCGATGGCGGATATCGAAGGGCACATTTAAGCGGCTCCCTGTTCCTCCTAGACGCATGGACGCACTCCCGCCAGCGGCGAGCACGACGAGGTGGTCACCGTGAGCGTTTCCGCGATCGAAGCCGAACTCTCCGAAGACGAGCGGGCCGGTCTCGAACTCGTTCGCGAGACCGGCGGTATCCACCAGAGTGACTTCTGGAAGGAACTGGACGTCTCCTCGAGAAAGGGAAGTCGTATCGTCGAGTCGCTCGTCGAGAAGGAACTCGTCGACCGCGAGGAGACAGTCTACGCCGGGCACAACACCTACTACATTACACCGACCGCTCGAGACCTCGAGTTTACGCTGTTGATGGCCGGCGATATGCTCTCGCCGTTTATCGGCGAAGAGGAGGTCGATCCGAACAGCGACGCGTTCTCGCAGTGGATCATGAACCTCGCCTACGAAGAGTAGGCCAGTCGAGATCTCGGTTTCTCGGCGCGGTCGGAGACGACCTCGTACGGATTGCTGGACCGTGTTACCGCTGAACCCGCGACCCGTCTGCGGGTTCAGCGGTCCCGACTGACAGGAAACCGTATCACTCGTACTGGCCGAACCGTTCGATCAACACGAACGGGTCCCGCTCGCGATTGTAGTAGGCGACATCGCCGTCGATCGCTTCGATAATTCGTCTGTGGACCTCACGAGCGGCTCGTCCCTCGTCCGGTTTCAGGTGGTGGCGGCCGCGCATATCGGTCCAGAATCCGCCATCGAGCCACAGCAACGTCTCGTGGCCGGACCGGTAGACGACGTTTCCCTCCTCGGTCAGACCGTCGACTGCCAGCTGTCGTCCGGAGAGCTGTGCACGAGCCAGGACAGCAACGAGTTGGCGTCGCGAGACTGGCGCGTGAAGTGCAACCTCGTCGATCGTCCGGCCGAAATACGTCTCGGCGAGGTCACACGCCCTCGAGAACTCGTCGAACGCGACTTCCTGGTCTCGTGCGATTTTCATGGTACGGATGAACGCAGTATTTCGGTAATGAATCGAACAATACAAAAATCTATCTCCGCCCGGACCGGTTTTGGCCGACGTCGACGGCTCGGATCTCACGCGAAGACCGGACTTAGGCGAGTGCGCTCGCCGCCTCGATCAGTTGCTTTTCGCCGAATGCAGGGCCGACGAGTTGGAGACCGACGGGGAGGCCGTCGGTCTCGCCCGCCGGAACCGAAATTGCGGGCAGATCGGCGAGGTTGACCGGCACCGTGTTGGCGTCCGCGAGATACATCTGGAGCGGGTCCTCGAGACCCTCCCCCAGTTCGAACGGCGGAACGGGCATCGTCGGCGACGCGAGCACGTCGGCCTCCTCGAGCGCCTCGTCGAAGTCCTGTTTGACCCACGCGCGAGCGTCCTGGGCTTTCTTGTAGTACTTGTCGTGGTAGCCGGCAGAGAGCGCATAGGTGCCGAGCAGGATTCGTCGTTTGACTTCGTCGCCGAACCCCTCCTCGCGTGCCTTCGAGAACGCCTCGTTCCAGTTACCGTCGTAGCCACCGGAGTTGCCGTACCGGACGCCGTCGAATCGCGCGAGATTCGACGACGCTTCGGACATCGCGATCACGTAGTAGGCTTCCACGGCGTGTTCGACCGACGGCAGCGAGACTTCGTGGTACGTCGCGCCGCGGTCTTCGAGGTCGCCGATCGTGTCCCAGAACGTCTCAACGACGCCCTCGTCGGCCCCCTCGAGGAGCTCCGTCGGTACGCCGATCGAGAGACCGTCGACGTCGCCAGTGGCCGCATCGGCGTAACTCGAGTGCTCGCCCGCTCGAGCGCCCGAGTCGTGTGGCGGTTCTCGCGTCGTCGCGTCCCGTTCGTCCTCGCCCGCGATGACGTCGAGGAGGGCGGCGGCGTCCTCGACGCTGTCGGCGAACGGGCCGATCTGCTCTAAGCTGTTGCCGTAGGCGACGAGTCCATATCGCGAGACCAGCCCGTAGGTGGGTTTGATGCCGACGACGCCACAGAACGCGGCCGGACAGCGGATCGAGCCGCCGGTGTCCGACCCGAGCGCGAGGTCCGCCTCACCAGCGGCGACGGCCGCCGCGGAACCGCCCGACGAGCCTCCAGGGACGTATCCGGGTGCGGCCGGGTTCTCCGTTGGTCCGAACGCGGACGTCTCCGTCGTCGTTCCCATCCCGAACTCGTCCATGTTGGCCTTACCGACGATGGTCGCACCGGCCTCCTTCAGCCGGCTGACGACCGTCGCATCGTACGGCGGCACGTACTCGGAGAGCATCTCGGAGCCACAGGTCGTTCGGACGCCCTCGGTGGAGATGTTGTCCTTGACGGCGACGGTTTGGCCGGCGAGTGGGCCGTCGTCGTCGCCTTCGATCGTCTCCTCGGTGATGAATAGGTTCTCGGTCATGATCAGGAGACGTTCGGTCCTTTGAAGTAGCCGTCTTCGGTGTCGGCTGCGTTCCGAAGCGCCTCCTCGCTCTCGAGGGAGTCGCGTTCCACGTCGGGCCGCATCACGTTCGCGAGGTCGGCTTCACGGTCGACTTCGGGCACCTCGTCGAGCGTCTCGAAATACTCGAGAATGTCCGCGAATTGGCGCGTAAACTGGTCGACCTCGTCGTCCGCGAGGCCGACGCGAGCCAGTTGCGCCACGTGGCGAACCTCCTCGGGGTCGACGGTCTCCGGGCTCTCACTCATGCCCGAGAGCAGTCGCCTTCGCAGAGTAAGAGTTTCGATACCGGTGCGTGCCACGCTCGTGTGATACGGATTCCTGTCGCGACGGGTTACCAACCGACAGTAAACCGTCTGAATGTGCGATACACCGCCATCTTCCTCAGTATGGCCACAGTTTTAAGTGCTCGAGAAACGTTATAAATTATCACGGCAACCCGTTTTCATCGATATTTCACGGTTCCAATACAATGACCGACTCCAGCATTCGAACTCGTAGTGACGAGCGGGGCCAAACCACAGCAGAACAAGAATCATCCGAGCGAACTGACGAACTCGAGGCCTGTCCGGAGTGCGACGGTCGATTGGTCAGCGACGCCGAACACGCCGAGACCGTCTGTGAGGACTGTGGACTCGTCGTCGAGGAAGACGAAATCGACCGCGGGCCCGAGTGGCGTGCGTTCGACGCCGCCGAGAAAGACGAAAAGAGCCGCGTCGGCGCGCCGACGACCAACATGATGCACGACCAGGGGCTCAGCACGAACATCGGCTGGCAGGACAAAGACGCCTACGGCAAGGCGCTCTCGAGTCGCCAGCGACAGAAGATGCAACGGCTTCGCACCTGGAACGAGCGCTTCCGAACGCGAGACAGCAAGGAGCGCAACTTAAAACAGGCGCTGGGCGAGATCGATCGCATGGCCAGCGCACTCGGCCTCCCCGAGAACGTCCGCGAAACTGCAAGCGTCATCTATCGGCGCGCACTCGAGGAGGACCTCCTTCCGGGACGGTCGATCGAGGGCGTCGCGACCTCGGCGCTGTACGCCGCTGCCCGCCAGGCGGGCACCCCACGCAGCCTCGATGAGATCTCGGCCGTTTCCCGCGTCGAGAAAGACGAGATCGCCAGAACGTACCGGTACGTGGTCCGGGAACTCGGGCTAGAGGTCCAGCCCGCCGACCCCGAGAGTTACGTCCCGCGCTTTGCGAGCGATCTCGAGCTCTCGGACGAAACCGAACGTCGCGCCCGTCAGTTGCTCAAAACGGCCAAAGAGTCGGGGATTCACAGCGGCAAGTCGCCGGTTGGCCTCGCGGCCGCCGCCGTCTACGCCGCCGCGTTGCTCACCAACGAGAAGGTCACCCAGAACGAGGTCAGCGAGGTCGCCAGCATCTCCGAGGTGACGATCCGCAACCGGTATCACGAACTGCTCGAGGCCGAAGGCGGCGTACCGGCGTGACCGAACGAGGACACCCTCACTCCGTCTCGAATACAGCCGGAATCGGATCATCCACGCAATGCGATGTTGACGCTAGTTAGTACGGGCTTTCTCGAGGAGAAACCGGTCTAAGCGGGGCATACTCAAGGGGGTAGTCGGTGCCTTCGATCGATATGCACGCCGATACGACCGTGGCGACGGACCGCGACGAACCGAGCGTCGACAGGACGTGTGACAACTGCGAGTCCGACGCGGAGATCGCGTACACGCTTCGGACGTACGTCGACGGAAATCCCGACGAACCGATCGACCTCCACTTCTGTTCGAACGATTGTCTTCGCGTCTGGACGTGAGCGGGCTCGGGAGACGTCACACCCGGCTCGGTTCCACGTCGAACCGTATCGGCAACGTCGTCCGTCGAGGGTACCCAGTTTTGATGGGGTATCAGGACGAATCGCCGACGAACGAATGACGTCGATTCCGGCAGAGGACGACACCGCTATCGCGGCGAGCCAGCCCGCCGACCTCGAGTCGACGCACCACCGGGTGAACGGGGTTCGGCTCCACGCCGTCACCGCCGGGAAAGATACCGATCCGCTCGTCGTGTTGCTCCACGGCTTTCCGGAGTTCTGGTACGCCTGGCACCGACAGATCGAGCCGTTGGTCGAGGCCGGCTATCGCGTCCTCGTTCCCGACGGACGCGGTTATAACCGGAGTGAGAAGCCGGAGTCGATCCGAGAGTACCGGCGAGAAACACTCGCTCGAGACGTTCTCGAACTGATCCGAGCGGACGGACGCGATGCCGCCCACGTCGTCGGTCACGACTGGGGCGGAATCGTCGGCTGGGATCTCGCGATCCGCCACCCTCGGGCGGTCGAGACGTTCACCGCGATCAACGCGCCCCACCCCGTCGCGTTTCGACGACAGCTGACGTCGAACCCGGAGCAGCTCCGCCGAAGCTGGTACGCCATGGTCTTTCAGCTCCCGTGGCTTCCGGAACGGGTCTGCCGGTACGACGACTTTCGACCGCTCGAGCGAGCGCTTCGAGGCCCCACAGCTCCCGGTACGTTCACCGATGCCGACCTCGAGCGGTACCGGCAGGCGTGGCGACGCGAGGGTGCACTCTCCGGAATGCTCGCGTGGTACCGGGCGAGCGCTCGGTACCCCTCGATGCTTCCGCGGACTGGTGTGGATACGCCGACCCTCGTGGCCTGGGGACGGGACGACGCCGCACTGGTCTCCGAACTGGCGATCGACAGCTACGACTGCTGTACGGACGCCCGCCTCGAGTTTCTGCCCGACACGAGCCACTGGGTTCCCCACGAGGAACCCGACCGAACGACGGCGCTGATACGTGAACGGATCGACGGGTGAGAACGATCGGCGAAATCCGTGCGATCCGTCCGTCGGTTCGCCGGTACACCGAGTCGGTTACCTATAGTAGCCACTGACCGTCAATGCACACCTGATCGCACGACAGCTGTGCGATCAGTGTGTAAATCGTTTCAGTTGTTACTATAGTGCTTTGGCAAGCCTGCACTGCAGGGTCGAACTCGGTGGCGTCGGGTCGGTTCGACCCGGCAGTCGACGTTTGGAACGGTACTAGAGAATTCGGTCCCGGAGCTGGTCGAGCTGTTTGGCGTTGTAGACCAGCTTTACTTCGTCAGTCGTCGGCGTGGCGACGCAGGTCAACCGCAGGTTCATCTCGTCTACCTCCTCGTCGGAGAGGCTACGGTTAACCTCCATCTCGACCTCACCATCAACCAGTGTCGCTGCACAGTTGATACAGCCACCACCTCGACAGAAGAACGGCCAGTCGTAGCCTTCGGCCTCGGCCGCCTCGAGGATGTACTCCCCTTTTTCGACAGTCATCGTCCCGTGGGTCTCCGCCGTCAGGTCGGCCTCGGCCGCCTTCTCGAAGAGGTCGTCGTCCTCCAGCGACCAGTCGTTGTCCGCTATGACTTCGTAGTCGAGGAACTCGACGGTGGCGCCGGCCGACTCCGGTTTCACGGAGACGACTGGGACTGGTGAGAACCGAACTGTGCGTTCTGTGACGCTCCCGAGCAGGTATCGTCTGAGACCGGTGCGGCCGTGGGTCCCCATCACGACCACGTCGATCTCAGCCTCTGCCGTGTACCCGGCGATCGCCTCGTGTGGTCGACCGCTTCGTGTAGCCGAAACGACCTCCACACCGGCGGCTTCGCCCCGATCACGTACGTCGTCGGTCGGCGACGATTCCGCTTCGGGTCCGGAGGTGACGTAGAGCGCGTGGATCGTCCCACCGGTTTCGGTCACGAGATCGATCGCGTGCTCCGTAGCGGCCTCGCTCCCCTCACTCCCGTCGGTCGGAACGAGGACGTTGTCTATCTCGAAGTCGATGACGGTATCCTCGTGAATGGTCACGACTGGAACCGGCGACTCCTGAAGGAACTGTTCGGCTACGCTCCCGAGCAGGAATCGACTGATGCCCGTCCGGCCGTGGGTCCCCATCACGACGACGTCGACGCCGTGGTCCTCGGCGTAGTCGATGATCGCCTGGTGGATCGCCGATTTCTCGTCGTCGATAATCTCGGTTTGAGGGGAGAGTCCGGCTTCGATCGCGGCCTCCTCGATATCTCCCACGGCGCGTTCTGCTTGCTCTTCGGTGCCCGGCTCTCGAACGGAGACGACGGTCAGATCCGCGCCGAAGAGTTCGGCCATTTGAACGGCGACGGTTCCGGCTCGCTCGGCTACGTCGCTCCCATCCGTCGGGACGAGTATCTCGTTGTACATACACCGAACAACATCTTCCAAACCTTATCAAACCCGTCCGTTCTTCCACTCGAGTGAGTGCCTCTACTCGTCGGATTCGTCAGAATTGGCGGGGTAGGCGATAGTAGCCACAGATACTGGCTGTTATCAGTCGTCGACGGTGAAACTGCAGGACTGCGTGCGGTTGCACTGGTACATCGGCACGGCAGACCGTATGAAAGTCAATGCATACCCGATCGCCCGACGGATCGGTGATCGGTGTGTACACCGATTCAGTTGTTACGATACTTCTCGACGACGTCCGATCCCGTTCGAAAGGAACGATACACCGTCGGGACAGGACCCGAATTCGGGTACGACTCTGGTAGTGGCATCCCGGTCCGAGAACGATTCGATGGCGCCCGAATCGAATATCTCAACACTTCTAGTACAAACATGTCCCCAAATTCACAAGCTCATCAGACAGTATCTGTACGGAAACGCTCGTTCTATTGGTCGGGGCACAAGTAGAATTTTAATGGAGAGCACCGAATACCGTCGTTGAGAAAGATATGTCGGTAGATACGAACAACGAACTCACCCACCATCTGGTTGTGGGTGCCGGAAGTGTCGTCTTCGCCGTGTTACTGTGGGTGGCTGGATATCACGAGCAGCGGGTCGTGGGTGCAGTTCCGTGGTTTCTCCTCGGCTTGGTGATGATCGTCGGGCCAACCGTACGGCTCTGGCCCGCTATCAGACGCCGGTTCTCGGGGAATTTCCCCGTCAACTGGCGGGCAGAGTTAGGGATCTGGTTCGCTATCTGGAGTGTCGTTCACCTGCTCTTCGTGTTCCAGGCGAGAGACTGGGACGTCGTCGGCTACCTGGCCGACATGAGTCCCTGGGCGTTCGGTTCGCTCGTGGCCGTGATCATCGCGGTTGGGCTCGCGGCTACCTCGAACAACAGCGCCTACGATTACATGGGCGGAAAGGCGTGGAAGTGGCATCAGACCGTCGGAGCGTACACGATCTTCTGGCTCGTCACCGTCCACATCTACGACAGGGCCTATCTCCGACCCGGGTTCCCGTCCGACGACCCGCTGCACTGGCTGTACCTGGTCACGATCGTTCTCGTCGTCGCGCTCCAGCTCGCCGCGTTCGCCACGGTTGTCTCTCACTACCGGAAGACCGGTGAGTATCCCTCCGGACTGAACTGATCGACTCAACAACGTGTTCACAGCCATCCCAGTCGTCGACTGACGAGCGACGTCCACCGCATGCGTTCGCCCAGCAGTGCAGGCGTGAGACGCCAGTACAGTGTTCGGCACCAACGACGCAGCATTCGGTATCAACGACGGCGCGATCTAAGCGTGTTCGAGGAGGACGTGCCACGTCCCGTCGTCTCGTTTCTCGCTGTCGTGGTCGAATCTCCGGCCGTCGAGGTCGCCGTAGAGCGGAGCCGGCTCGAACCGGGCGATCAACTCGAGCCGTTCGTCGTCCGCAAGGTCGTCGAGCGCGGCGACGATGTCGTCGAACGGTGGGCCATCGATCTCTCTGACGTCGAGCGTTCGGTCGGCGGCTGGAGACGTCATGAGCGAGCGAACGGTTCCGTCGCCAGTTGGATCTTCGGCCGAATCGGTTCGTGACGGGTTCCCAGTCGGTAGGAATGACGGCGAATATATTCGTAACTGTGGGTTCTCAGCCTTAGACAGTAGGTGTTCACCTCCAATGGCCCAGGCGACACTCACGGTGACGATGCCCGAACAGGTCTGGATCCAGCAGGTGTCCGTGGCGTATCCGGACGCCACGTTTCGCGTGCTGGCCGCGGTTCCCGGCTCCGAATCCGGCTTCGCACTGGTTCGGATTACCGGACGGAACGTCACTGATATCGTCGACGACATCACCGACCATCCCCAGATCACGGAGTTGACGCTCGTCGAGTGGAGCGACAACGAGGCGACGATCCACTTCGAGACGACGGCACCGCTTCTGTTGTTCTCCTCGCGAGAATCGGGAATGCCGATCGAACTCCCCGTCGAGATCCAGGACGGCGAGGCGACGATCGACGTCACCGGCTCTCGAGAACGCCTGGCGGAACTCGCCGAGCAACTCGAGCGGTTCGGTCTCCAGTATCGAATCGAGAACGTCAGCGACCGGTTACACGAGAGTCAGGTCCTCTCTGAGCGCCAGCTCGAAGTCGTCGTCGCGGCCGTCGAACAAGGCTACTACGATACGCCACGCCGGTGTTCGCTGACCGAACTCGCAGAGCATCTCGGGATCGCCAAATCGACCTGTAGCGAGACGCTTCACCGGGCGGAGGAGTCGATCGTCAAACGGTTCGTCGAGGATCTTCCGGGCCTCGAGGACGACGAACCGCTCGACGAACAGTTGCCGACGAACTGAGGCCGTCCCTGGGCGTTGGTATTTATATACACGAATTTGTTCGGTCTAGTTCTCACGGCGTGGAAATCGAGTCCATACTTCAACCACATCTAGTCGTGAGTTCGGGGTAGTGGATCCCAAATGAACGTATTCAAGTATCTGTCGCTGAGTATCCACTCCGTGAGAGAGACCGATGCCAGGAGGTGTGCTACGTAGATGAGTGCGGACGACGAATCGTTCCACCCACTCGGCGAGGAGTGGGAGGGAGAGCTCGAGACGATGCTCGACGATACCGAGTACGACAGCGACCTCGGTATGGAGATGGCCAAAGACGCGATGCGCGTCACCAAAGGCGAGCTGTCCGAAGCCGAGTTCCACGAGATGTATCACGACGACGTGATGGAGGAGTTCGGCGAGGACAACCGCCCGACGGAGGAAGCCTACGAGGAAATGCAGGCTGCGGAGGAAGGGACGGTTTCCCGGATGCTCTCGAAGTTCGAGGGTGACGGCGAAGACAGTCGCCGCGACGCGATGAAGAAGATGGGGGCCGGCGCGGCGGCCGTTGGACTCGGTGCGTGGGGCACCGTCGACGACGGCGAACCCGAGACGGCAGTCGCGGATACCCAACAGCAGGTCGAAGAACAAGACGGCACCCAGTGGGGGATGACGATCGACCTCGAGCGGTGTGACGGCTGTCTCTCCTGTGTTGCTGCCTGTCAGCAAGAAAACCAGACCGACCAGGGTGTCAACTGGATGTACGTCCTCGCGTTCGAGGATGACACCACCGCTGGCGGCTCGCCGTCACCCGACGTTCGGGGCGGAGTGGACGACTACAATATGCTCGTCCGACCGTGTCAACACTGTACTGACGCACCGTGTGAGAAGGTCTGCCCGACGACGGCCCGTCACACCCGCGACAAAGACGGTCTCGTTCTGACGGATTACGACGTCTGTATCGGCTGTCGGTACTGCCAGGTCGCCTGTCCGTACGGCGTCAACTACTTCCAGTGGGACGAACCCCAGGAAGCCACCGAAGAAGAAATCGCCGACCAGATGGGCGTCGAACCCGGCGAGGAAGGCGACCACATGACCGACGAGCGCGGTCGATGGGTCGACAGTCGCGCACCCCGTGGCGTCATGAGCAAGTGTACGATGTGTCCGACCCGACAGGACGGCATGATGGGCGACGACCGCATCGGAACGACGGCCTGTGAGGAAGCCTGTCCACCGGACGCGATCCAGTTCGGCGACGTCAACGACGAACGCAGCGACGCGCACCAGCACGGCGAGTATCCGAGCAAAAGCCGAGCAATTATCGACATCGTCCGCAACGTCCCGTCGCCGGAGGCGATCGACGGCATTCTCAGCGAAGACGACGATCTCGAGTCGGCGATCGAGGCGTTCGAGGATGACGAAGACGACGACCTCGATCGAGAACTCGTCAGCATCATGAAGGCGATCGAGATCGTCAGCGACAGAGAAGAGCCGCCCGAGGAGACGAACGACACCATCCTCGAGCAAGAACAGACGGTCCTCGAATCCGTCGACGCGCTCGAAGAGTACGTCGATCTCGAGAGCGAGGACGTACTGGCCGAGTTACAACTCGGTGACGGGAGCGAAGACGACGCCAACCTTCGACTCCGTCAGTACGCTGGGGTCGCCGGGTCGTCGTTCAAGCTGCTCGAGGATATCGGTACGAATCCGAACGTCACGTATATCGGACAGAACCCCGGACCGAACGCCGAACAGGTCGACGGTCCGGTCGCCTACGACGACATCGGTCAGACCGACGACCGCAAAGAAGTCCTCGACGAGGGGACCGTCGGTGACGCCGGGGTGTCGCTATGAGCACGAAGACACCCACCGAAGAAGACATCCTCCGACCGACCGAGGGATTCAGCAAGAAGTACTTCGTCCTCTTTGGCGTCTGTGCGCTCGCTCTCGGAGCGTTCCTGGTCGGATGGATGATTCAGCTCAGAGACGGGATGGTCGTCACCGGCCTCTCCGACTGGGGCAGCGGTGGCGGCGTCACCTGGGGGCTGTACATCGGCGCGTTCATCTGGTGGGTCGGGATCGCCCACGGCGGGATCATCCTCTCGGCGGCCGTTCGACTGCTCGGCATGGATCGGTACATGCCGGTCGCTCGTCTCGCGGAGATGTTGACGCTGGCTGGCCTCTCGGCGGCCGGCTTCTACATTCTCGTCCACATGGGTCGACCCGACCGGATGGTCACGAGCGTCCTCGGTCACTACCACATCACGGTGAACAACTCGCCGCTGGTGTGGGACGTGACGGTCATTACGGCCTACTTCGTGCTGACGGCGACCTACCTCGGGCTGACGCTCCGATACGATATCTCTCGACTTCGTGGTCAGCTCCCGTCGTTTGCGCCACAGGTCGGTGGCGTCCAGTTTCCCGACCTTTACGGGAAAGTCTACGATATGTTGACCCTCGGTTACACCGAGAAAGAAGACGAGGTCATCGAGCGGATGGTCTGGTGGGTCGCGCTGGCGATCATCATCATGGCGCCGCTGTTGCTCCACGGCGGTGTGATTCCGTGGCTGTTCGCCGTCCTGCCGAACTACCCGGGCTGGTTCGGGGCAATCCAGGGGCCACAGTTCCTGACGATCGCGCTGACGTCGGCGATCAGCGGCGTGATCCTGGTCTCGTACGCCTTCCGTCGCGCGTACGGCT
Organism: Natrialba sp. INN-245; assembly: GCF_009807105.1. Taxonomy (NCBI): domain Archaea; kingdom Methanobacteriati; phylum Methanobacteriota; class Halobacteria; order Halobacteriales; family Natrialbaceae; genus Natrialba; species Natrialba sp. INN-245. The sequence continues at coordinate 42,980 of NZ_WUBV01000020.1, forward strand.
GGGATCACATCATCACCGACGACATCTTCCGTGGGCTCTTGCTGTGGCTCGGCTTCTTCTGTCTGCTGTTCCTCTGGCTCCAGCTCCAGCAGCTCACCGCAGGCAGCTTCGCGCCCACGGTCGACCACGCGACCGCAACTAGCTCGAAGTTCTCGCACCCGATGTACGTCGTCCCGATGCTGATGGTCGTCAGCGTTCTCGCGTTCATCTTCGCGACGGTCCTTCGCCCATCGCTGTTTAGCAAAGGGCGAGCGATCGTGGCGGGCGTGCTCGTGCTGATCGCGACGCTCGTCGAGAAGACGTACTTCGTCCTCTCCGGATTCTGGTATCCGACGTTTAGCATCTACGAGGCGACGCCGGGTGACTACTTCCCGAGTGCGATCGAACTCCTCTCGCTGGCCGGCACGATCGGGATGGTCACGCTGTTCTTCCTGGTCATCTCGAAGCTGGTTCCGGTCGTCGAACTCCACGCAGTCGAACATCTCCGTGGTGATCACGGCCACGGCGAGCACGAGCCATCGGATGAGCACGCGGGTGAACCGGAGGTGGAAGCATGATCGCCCCGGCGACGCTCATGAGCGCGCTCTCGTGGGCCCTCTATCACGGAGAAGGGGGAACTGAAGGACTCACCGGCTTCCCGAACATCGGAACCTACCTCATCTTCGGCGTCATCCTGGTTCCGGTCTACGTCATGATCATCGCGTGGTTCGTCGGCGAGCCGCGTAACTCCAAGACTGGCCTGATGGGCGTCGGCTACCTGGTCGGAATTACGGCCCAGATGTGGATCGGGATGTTCATCCTGACGATGATCATCGCCGTCGTCTTCTACGGCGGACTTCCCGAACCGATCGGTTCCACCGGACCGTAACCCGACCGACCGCGTTCTCGTTTTTTCGTCCCGATCCGTCTCGAGTCACGAGGCTCGTCTCGTCCTCGTCTCCAGTCACGCTGCCGTCTCTCGAGGCACACCGATCGGTCGACATCGACGCTGATGCGGTGGTCCCCTGGCATCCCAACTCGACCATGCGAGTGCAGGCAGTACCACGACCGTGTTCGGTGGTGGCACTAGCCGTAGACGCATGTCTTCGTCGTCCGCGCTCGCGACCGTCCTGTATCACGGCTACGAGGCCACCGAAGGGGTCACCGGCTTCCCCAACACCGGCTCCTGGCTCATCTTCGGGGTCGTTCTCGTCCCCATCTACGTCATGGTCATCGCGTGGTTCGTCGGAACGCCTCGCGATACGAAAACCGGGCTCCTCGGGGTCACGTATCTCGTCGGACTGACGACGACGATGTGGGTTTCCATGCTGGTCATGACCCTCGTTATCGGCTTGGTATTCTTCGGCCGACTGCCCGAACCCATCGGTTCGCCCGGACTGTAGCCGCGAGCGAACGCAGTTCGTCCTCGAGTCATCCAGATCGTCCGCTCTCGAACGCGACGAAACCGCCAGACGGAACGGGCTAGGGGCCTGAACCATCACACGTATCCCGCTCGACACCGTTCGTTCCGATAGGATTACCGACGCACTATGAGTATTACAGAACACGAACTCAAGATCGAACTCGAGGGGATCGAAGATCCGGACATCGGCGAGGATATCGTCTCGCTCGGACTCGTCAACGACGTCACCATCGACGACGAGACCGCACGGATCTCGCTCGCGTTCAACGCTCCGTACGCGCCCTCCGAGATGGAGATCGGCAACCGGATCCGGGAGGTCGTCGACGACGCCGGCCTCGAGGCGGACCTACGAGCACACGTCGGGGCCGAACACGGGTTCGACGACGAGGTGCTCCCGCGGGTACGCAACGTGATCGCGGTCGCCTCCGGGAAGGGGGGCGTCGGCAAGACGACGGTCGCAGCTAATCTCGCCGCGGGACTCGAGAAACGCGGCGCGATGGTCGGTATCCTCGATGCCGACATTCACGGGCCGAACATTCCCCGAATCCTGCCGGTCGAGAGCGATCCCGGCGTCACCCCTAACGAAGACATCGTTCCGCCGCGATCCGACGGCGTCCGCGTCATCAGCATGGGGATCATGATGGAAGAGGAAGACGATCCCGCGATCCTCCGTGGGCCGATGGTCAACAAGTTCATGATGAAGTTCTTGGAGGGCGTCGAGTGGGGTCGGCTCGACTACCTCATCGTCGACCTCCCGCCAGGGACCGGCGACGCGACGTTGAACCTCCTGCAGTCGATGCCCGTCACCGGATCGGTCGTCGTTACGACGCCACAGGAGATGGCCCTCGACGACACCCGCAAGGGCATCCAGATGTTCAACAAACACAACACGCCGGTGCTGGGAATCGTCGAGAACATGAGCACGTTCATCGCGCCGGACACCGGCAAGGAGTACAGCCTGTTCGGCACCGACGGCGCCCAGCAGATCGTCGACAAGTACGACGTGCCGCTTCTCGGCCAGATTCCGATCCACCCGGACTTCGGCGCCGATGGTAGCGAGGGCGCGATCGTCAAGAACGACGAGAGCGCGGCTCAGGAGCCCGTCGAAGACCTCGTCGCCGAAATCTCCAACCGCATCGGCGAGATCAACCGCCGAACCGTCGACGAGAACACCTCCGATACGCCCGACGACGCGCTCCCGACCGAACTCGAGGACTGATACGGATTGCTGTAACGATGTACCGGTGCAACCGCGACCCGTGCGGCGGTTGCACCGGAAATGACTTACAGTAAACCGTATGACGGGCTTTCGTTTCCGTTCGCCAGGAGTTCGTTTCGTCGTCTCTCCCCGGTGTATTCGTTCCCTCTCGTTTTTCGGGTGCTGGCAGCAGCCGACGGGTTTCACCCCCATCAGCCGACGCTCGAACCGAACGGAGTCCCGAAACCGTCCGCCTGCGGTGTATTTTATACGGTCCGTCGTCGAACATCTCGTGCATGAGCCTCGACAGATACACCGACGCGATCGACGAACTCGAACCGGCAGACGGCGAGATCGAAACCACCGAACTGGTCGTCGAAGAGGACGTCCTCGTGAAGGCGTTCGCCCTCGGGCCGGACGCGCAACTCGAGCCCCACGAGCACGGTGACAGCACGAACGTCTTCCACGTTCTCGAGGGGACGGTGACGGTGCTCCAGGACGGGGAGAACGAGGCCATCGAGGCGCCCGGCGTCGTGCTCCACGAGCGCGGCCTCGAGCACGGCGCGAGAAACGACACCGACGAGACGGTAGTCTTCACGGCGAGTCTCTGTCCGTTGCCATCCTGATCGATCGGCAGAAGGAATACTCCTTCCCCCGAGATCATCGGCATATCGAAGAGGGGTTAGCCAAAGTATTCGAGATCACCGAACCGTTCGCGGTTCATCGTCGTCACGACGAACCGTTTCACCGTCTCGACCAGTTCGGCTTCCGTTCCGTACATTTCGATACGAAGGTCCCACCGCGTTCGTGCTGACCGGATCATTTCACTAGTCACCTCCGATTCGTGGACGAATACGATCCTGTCGCCGTGGGTCTCCGCGACGTTCTCGAGGACGCTTCCCGCTTCTTCGCCGACGCCAAAGTTGTGGCCCAAAAACGGAACGATGAATACGGTCGCATTTGCACAGCGACTGTATTCGATACTCTGCGTTACTGCATCTACCTCGTCTGTGTCGATATCCACGTCGACTGCAAGAAACGCGTTAACTCCCGGATCTGTTCGAAGGTGACCCTGTACTCGCCGAAGCAGGGCTTTCGCTTCGTCGATTTCGTCCTTGTTCTGGAACAATTTCCTGAACGGACCCGGGAGCGCGTCGATTTCTACGTCGTTCAGTTCGTCGTCGTTGAGCACGTAATTCAGGTTGAACGATTTGTACGGTCCCATCAAATAGAGCAGAAACCGATCGTACGCCACGTCGCCGAGTCGGCCGGCGATATGGTCGCGCGTAATTTCCTGCGTCATGACCACAACGAGATACCAGTGGTATATAAAAAACGGTGTTTTCGAGAAATCTTGGCTTGAGAAAGACTAAAAAGAGGAACCGAGTAGTATCGGATACGATGGGGACGAAACACACGGGAATCACCGACGATCCGGACGACCCGGACGATCTCCTCCCCGAGGAGAGTGTCCTCTCTCTGGACGACTATCTCGAGATGCAGGCTGCAGTCGGTGATCGAACCCGATTCGAAATCGTCTATCGACTCGCACACGCCGGCGATATGACACCCACCGAGTTAAACGAGGTAATAGAGATCGACGACAGCACGCTCCATTACCACCTCAACAAACTCCGAGATGTCGGCCTCGTCGAGAAACGCGTTCAAACGGAACGCGACAGCGATGGTCTCTACGCGTACTACAGCGCGACGGTTCTCGGTGAGGCCATCCTCGAACACGGTGTCGAGGAACTTCTTCGCCGCGAATGGGACTTCCGTGAGGCGTACGACAGCAGTACGTAACTCGAGGATTACGAATCCGATGTCGTCACGTTGTGAACGAAGCAACCGCGTCGTCGACTCCCTGATCAGCGATTTCGACGCCGAGTACGGCGAGTTCGAAGTCGTCGAGAAAACGTGGACCCACTCATCGACGACCTGTCAGAAGTTCGTCGCGCGATACGAAGACACGGTCCTCGGCGGCGCAGGCGTCTGAGTGACCGACGACGCAGGTCGCGTACTTCTCGTGGGCGACGCGGGCGCGACGGGTGGACCGATCCGGGCGGGTCGATCGAGTTCAGCGAGTCCTACGCGGACGCTGCCGTCCGTGAAGCTCGAGAGGAAACGGGAAGAGACAGTCGGGTACGAAGAAGTACGGACGAGACCGTATCCGGTAGGCAACTGAGATTATTCGTCTCGTTCGTCTCGATCCTCGAGCAGCGACGCAATGTACTTCGAGACATGGTCGTCCATACGCCGCTTGTAGCCCGCCTGTCTGGCGAGGCGGTCGAGTTCGCGAGCGACGAGGCTGCCGTACTGGACGGCCTTCTTGTCCCGGGTCGCGACTTCCTCGGGCAGGTACTGCGACGCGACCCGACGGAAGCCCCGTTTTCGCGTCTTCTCGTCGGCCAGCAGGGTGTCGGGTAACCGAAGCGCGGCCTCGACTACGTCGTCGTGAAGGAGTGGTGCGACCGGCTCGAGGCCGGTCGCCTCGATCGTGAGCACGTCCCGCGGAAGCTGATCGGGGAGGCTGCGAATCTGCTCGCGAACCGCGCCGCGTGTCGTCTCCGCGTCGACGCGGTGGTCGAGGCGAACCACCTTCTCGTAGCCGCCGAACAGTTCGTCCGCGCCCTGGCCGACCGCAAGCGCGTCGAACCCGTCGGCGGCGACACACTCGCCGACGAAATAGAGCGGGAGCGCGATCTGGACGTCCATCGCGTTCGTCCGCCCCGTCGCGCGGACGATTTCGGGAACCGCACGCTCAAGGTCGGCCGGCTCGAGTTCGACGACGGTCAGTTCCCGACCCATGGCGTCGGCGGCCGTCCGTGCCGCCTCAACGTCGTGGCTGTCCGGAAAGCCGACGACGTACAGCGGCGCGTCGAGCAACTCGGCGACCAGCGCCGAGTCGACGCCGCCGGAGAACGCGACCGCGACGTCGAGGTCGGCCGATCGAACGTCGTCCGTAGCCGAACGAATCGCAGTTTCGAGTTCCTCGAGAGCGACGTCCCGATCCGACTCCGGCTTCGGATCCGGCACCGTCCACCGCGGCTTGGGGAAGTCGTCGGTCTCGAGATCGGTTCCGCCCGCGACGAGTCGGTCGAGTTCGTCCGCGTCGACGACCGTCCCCGCTGGCACTGGGACAGGTACCTCGAGTCGCATCGGTTCGAACGCCCAGGCAGCTATCGAGTCGCACGACGATCCGCCCTCGACCCCGGCGGCGTCGACGAACAGCGGAACTCGGCCGAGTACGTCCCTGACGAACGTTCCGTCGATCTCGCCCGCGAATCCACGGGTTCCTGGGAACGGATCGCCCGTCTCCAACGCCCGTCGGACCGTTTCCGGATCCGCGCCGCACAGTCTCATCGGAACAACCCCACGATGCCGTTTCTGAACCGGCGTTTCGCACCGCCTGCGGCCTGGCGGACGCTGATGTGCCACGGCGTCCGCTTACCCTCGACGGAGGTTCGCCCGTCACGGACCGCCGCGAGGATCGCGTCGACCGATCGCTCGTCCGCGTCGACTCTGGTCACTGCCTGGCCGACCATCTCGCTGATGTGAGCGTCGCTTCCGGCGGTCATCGGTAGACCGCGCGAGCGAGCGAAGCGCTCGGCCTGACGGTTCGCCCGCCCTGTCAGAAGCCGGGAGTTGTACACCTCGATGGCGTCACCCTCCGCGAGTTCGTCACGGGAAATTCGGGCGATCACGCCGTGGCGTGACTCCTGGAACGGGTGGGGAATCACCGCCAGCCCGTCCTGGGCGTGAATCGCCGCAAGCGTCGACTCGAAGGACAGCCCCGGCGGCACCTCCTCCTCGAGACCGAGACCCAGCACGTGGCCAGCTTTGCTCGAGATCTCCATCCCCGGAATACCGACGAGCCCGTACTCCGGGGCGCGCTCGGCGGCCTCGAGGCTGGCTTCGATCTCGTCGTGGTCGGTAATCGCGATCGCGTCGAGCCCGACTCCCTTTGCCTGCTCTAAGATGAGATCGACCGGATCACGACCGTCGTAGGAGAGTTCCGAGTGGACGTGGAGTTCGATCGACAGCACGCGCTTACCTTCGTGTGGCTTGATCAAAAACGACTCGAAACACTCGACACGCTTTGCGTTCCTGACGACCCGTGTTTGCAGTCTTCGAAACGGGGAGAGAGTGCACTCGAGTGCCGACAATTCTCGAGTCCGGTGTCATCTCGTGAGCGTCGACGTTCGGGTGCAGAGGTCGCGCGAGAAGATACACGAACGTGCACATAGAAACCCCTTTACCGGCCACGGACCACCATTGACGTGAATGAGTTTAGCCGATTCGGACCGCGAACTCGTCGTCGAGGAACTCGGGCGCGAGCCCACCCCGGCCGAGGCGGCGCTGTTCGAGAACCTCTGGAGCGAACACTGCGCGTACCGCTCCTCGAGACCGTTGCTGTCGGCGTTCGAGAGTGAGGGCGAGCAGGTCGTCGTCGGGCCGGGCGACGACGCGGCGGTCGTCGCGCTGCCGGGAGACGACGACGGAGAGACCTACATCACGATGGGGATCGAGAGCCACAACCACCCCTCGTACGTCGATCCGTTCGACGGAGCGGCGACGGGTGTCGGGGGGATCGTCCGCGACACGCTCTCGATGGGCGCGTACCCGATCGCGCTCGCCGACTCGCTTTACTTCGGCGCGTTCGATCGTGAGCACTCGCAGTACCTCCTCGATGGCGTCGTCGAGGGGATCAGCCACTACGGCAACTGTATCGGCGTGCCGACGGTTGCGGGGAGCGTCGACTTCCACCCCGACTACGAGGGCAATCCGCTGGTGAACGTCGCCTGCATCGGACTCACCGACGAGGAACGCCTCGTCACGGCCGAAGCCCAGGAGCCCGGCAACAAACTCGTCCTCGTCGGGAACGCCACCGGCCGCGACGGGCTGGGCGGTGCGAGCTTCGCCAGCGAGGACTTAGCGGAAGACGCCGAAACGGAGGACCGACCCGCGGTCCAGGTCGGAGATCCCTACGCGGAGAAGCTGTTGATCGAGGCCAACGAGGTGTTGATCGAGGAGGGGCTGATCGAGTCCGCACGTGACCTCGGCGCGGCCGGCCTCGGCGGGGCCTCGAGCGAACTGGTCGCGAAAGGCGGCCTCGGCGCACACGTCGAACTCGAGCGGGTCCACCAGCGCGAACCCAACATGTCGGCACTCGAGATCCTGCTCGCGGAGTCCCAGGAGCGGATGTGCTACGAGGTCGAACCCGAACACGTCGACCGCGTCGAGGAGATCGCAGAGCGTTTCGATCTGGGATGTTCGGTGATCGGCGAGGTCACGGACGGCAACTACGTCTGCACCTTCGACGGGAGCGAAGCCCAAAGCGCCTCAGATGACTCGGACGGCGAGCGCGAGACCGTCGTCGACGTCGACGCGCACTTCCTCGGCGAGGGCGCACCGATGAACGACTTGGCACACGAGGAGCCGTCGGAGCCCGAAACCGATCTCCCCGAGGTCGATCTCGAGGCGGCGTTCGACGCCGTCGTCTCGAGTCCGAACACGGCCTCGAAGCGCTGGGTCTACCGCCAGTACGATCACGAGGTCGGCGTTCGGACGAGCGTCGGTCCCGGCGACGACGCGGCCATCGTCGCGATCCGGGAAGCCGAAACCGGCCTGGCGTTCTCGGCGGGCGCTGCACCGAACTGGACCGACGCGGCGCCGTACGAGGGCGCGCGAGCGATCGCCCTCGAGAACGCGACGAACGTGGCGGCCAAGGGTGCGACCCCGCTCGCCGCGGTCGACTGTCTCAACGGCGGTAATCCCGAAAATCCCGACGTCTACGGCGGGTTCCGGGGGATCGTCGATGGGCTTGCTGACATGTGCGAGACGCTGTCGACACCGGTCGTCGGCGGGAACGTCTCGCTGTACAACGACTCCGCGACGGGTCCGATCCCGCCGACGCCAACGCTCGCGCTCGTGGGAACGAAAGACGGCTACGACGCGCCGCCGCTCTCTGTCGAATCAGACGGCGAACTGTTGCTGGTCGGCGACCGCGGCCTCGAGGCCGACGGGACGAGACTCGGCGGCTCGGAGTACCTCGCGCAGTTCGGCGGGAGCGACGGGTTCCCGGCGCTCCCCGAGAACCCCTCGGCGGTCGTCGAGACGCTCGCGGCGGTCGCAAACGACGAGGCGACGCTCGCGGTCCACGACGTCAGCCACGGCGGGCTCGCCGTCTCGCTGGCCGAGATGGTAAGCGAGGACGCCGGGCTCGAGGTGTCGATCCCAGCCGATAGCGAGCCCGCGGCCGCCCTCTTCCACGAACAGCCGGGTCGCGCGCTGGTCCAGACCGACTCCCCAGCAGCCGTCCGTGAGGCGTTCGACGGCGTCGCACCGGTCGTCGCCCTCGGCGAGGCGACCGACCGCGGAACGCTCGAGCTATCTGTCGGCGATCGAACGCTCGAACGATCGGCCGGCGCGATTCGCTCGCTTCGGGACACGCTCGAGGCCGAACTCGAGTAACCTCGAACCGTCCCGCCGATCGTCGACGACGCGTTCGCTTTCCCGTATGAGCTCCTCCCGCCGTCGGTTTCGACGGAGTTATCCTTTCGTTCGGTTGGAACCAACTGACGACGGTCCGGTATCTTGATGTGTGTACGGTACGCAAGCGGAACCGAAAGGGTGGAGGGGGATCGTTCGATGGCAACCGACCGACCGTCCGTACTGATCGCCGAAGACGAGCCGGATCTCGCGAATCTCTACACTTCTCGGCTCGAGGAGCGATACGACGTCAGGACGGCCTACGACGGAACCGAAGCGCTCGAGGCCATCGACGGGGAGATCGACGTCGTGCTCCTCGATCGGCGGATGCCCGGCCTCTCGGGCGATCTAGTCCTCGAGACGATCCGAGAGCGGAACCTCGACTGTCGGGTCGCGATGGTGACGGCGATCGAACCCGGCTTCGACATCGTCGAGATGGGGTTCGACGACTACCTCGTCAAGCCGGTCTCGAAGCCGGAGCTGATCGAGGTAATCGATCAACTGTTGCTTCGATCGACGTACGACGAACAGCTCCAGGAGTTTTTCGCGCTCGCGTCGAAGAAAGTCTTGCTGGATAGACAGAAGACGGAGGCGGAACGAAAGAGCAGCGAGGAGTACGCCCGACTCGAGGATCGACTGGCGGTGTTGCGGGTACACCTCGACGAGACGGTCGCGGACCTCCTCGAAACCGACGACAGCAAACAGCTGTGTCGGGACCTGACGCGGGAATCGATCGCCGACGAGTGACGTGGTCGAGCGACGGCACTCGACTACGCGCGCGCCTCGAGGGTCATCACGCCGTCGACGACGATTCGCGTTCCGTTTCGTTCCGCCGTCTCGATCGAGAGTTGCCAGTCGTGAGCTTCGGCGATCGCTCGAACGAGGGTCAGTCCGAGCCCGTCGATCGCCGTCTGGTACTCGGTCGTCGGATCGAGCAGTCGATCGGTCGCCGTCGGCGGCGCATCGGCAGCGTCGTCTTCGATGTAGAACCCGCGGGGGGCGTCGGGGTCGTCGATTCCGGTAAGCCCGACGCGAACCGTTAGATCATCGTCGGCCGTCCGGGCAGCGATGTCGTCGAACGCCGTCTCGAGGAGATAGATGAGACGGTCGGGATCCGCCCTCAGCGTCGCCGCTCGCTCGACGAACACTGTGCTCGCTTCGAGACGTGATGCACTCGCGGCCTCCTCGATTACGCGGTCGAGTCGGATTCGGCTGCGGGTTCGGACGGACGAAGCGTTGCGAGCGAACTCCCGGACGTCGTCGATGAGCCGCTCTGCACGGTCGAGCGTCGCTTCGACCGAGTCGTCCGAAAGTGGGAACTCCCACTCCTCGTGGTCCGTCCCGGTTCCACCGCCGGTCGCCTCCGCTTCGGGAACGTCTCCGGTCGCGTCCTCATCCGAGCCCCAGACCGTCCCCGCCTCCAGGTCGCCATCGCTCGCGGACACCTCGTGTTCATCCACCTCCGTCTCCGACTCGAGCGGGAACTCCCACTCGTCGGAACCCGATCCGGATTCGTCGGTGGTCTCGGCCACCGTTTCGACGTCGCCACTGGCTCCGGCCGTCGACTCGGGTCCGTCACCGTCCGAGTTTGTCGCCGTGGCGTTGCTGTCTACGCTGCTCGCTTCGACTCCGTCGTCCGACTCCGAGCCGCGATCGACACTGCTCGAGTCCGTTTTCAGTTCGTCGGCGACGGCCTGAAGCTGGCGCTTCAGGTCGTTCGAGAGGACGTTCGCGACGCCCTCGAGACGTTCAGTCTGTCGCTCGAGTTCGTCGGTCCGTTCCCGGAGAACCTGCTCGCGATCGGCCCGATCGAGCGCCGCACGCGTGTTTTCGGCGAGCGTCGACACCAGTTCGACGTCGGTTTCGTCGAACTGATCGGCCTTGAGCGAACCGGTCATGATCACGCCCCGTGTACCGATGGGCGCGATGATCTCCGACCGAATCGGCGTCTCCGGATTGTAGAGACCGTCGACGGCTCCGAGGTCGTCGAATCGCTCGACTGAGCCGGATTCGAACACCTCCCAGACGAGCCCCTCGTTGGGATGAAATCGGGGGAGACCACCGAACTCGTCGTGAGCGCCCGCGGTTCCGGCGACGGGTTCGAGATAGCCGTGTTCCTGCTCGAGGAGCCAGACACCGCTGATCGGGAGATCGAGCAGGTCGCTGCCGGCGTGGACGGCGATGGCACAGATCTCGTCGGGGTCGTCGGACTCGAGCAGCCAGCGGGTGATCTCGTGGAGCGACGCCGCGATGCGTTCGTACTCGTGCTGGTCGGTGACGTCTCGGACGACGACCGCGACGGTTGCGGTGTCGTCTTCGATCGGGACGAACCGGAAGTCACCCATCCGATCGGTTCCGTCGGCGTCGGTAAACGGGACCTCGACCTGGCGGCGACCTGCGGTCCCGATATCGACGTCGGTGATCGCACGGCCGATCTCGATGGCGTCCTCGTCGGCGATCGAAGCGAGTTCGGGAACGATCTCGACGTGCTCGCCCACCAGGTCGTCTCGATCCACGCCGAGGAACTCCTCTATGGCGGCGTTGACCGTCACGATCCGGCGATCCCGATCGAGCGTGACGATCCCGTCGTGGACCGCCTCGACGACGGCCGCGTGTTGAGCGATCGTCGTCTCCTGGCGCTTTCGCTCGGTGACGTCGCGCATGTACACCGAGAGACCGTCTTCGCCGGGATACGCCTGAGCTTCGAACCACGTCTCGAGTTGGGCGTGGTAGATCTCGAAGGAGACCGGTACCTGTTCGTCCATCGCGCGGTGAAAACCGTCCGGAAACTGGGTTTCGACGGTCTGGGGGAACTCGTCCCACATGACCCGGCCGATGAGGTCGTCGCGCGAACGTTTGAGTAGCGTCTCTGCGCGGTCGTTGACGTACGTGAATCGAAAGTCCGTATCGAGCGCGAAGAACGCGTCGGTGACCCGGTCAACGATCGGGACGGATCGAGGCGTCACTGTCGCTGGCTCACCTCCAGTGGCGCGTTCGACGTCTCGTCGCCTCCGGGAGAGGCGGCCTTCGTGTTGAACATCGACGGACAGCCAGCAACTACTTTGCGAAGCCCGTATTTCAGTGTCGTGGCCGAGGAATCGGCCGCGATCGGTACCGTCCGATTGCTGGTCTCGTACCGACCGACTTATAATAAAACCGTCGTTCCGATTTCCCCCTCGTCCGCTCGATCCAAGACGTACTCTGCGGTCGCCGCGTCGAGAACCGCGGATCCGACCGACTCGAGGACGAGGATCTCGTCGTCCGAGCGCCGACCGACCTCGCCCGCGAGGACGCCGCCGAAGGGCGCTACCTCGAGATCGGGAAACTCGCGTAGGTCGCCGGTTTCTGTGGCCTCGTCGGGAACGTCTCCGAAGACGCGATCCGATCGTTCGATCGTCGTCGCGTCCAGTTCCTGCATCTCGGGGGTGTACGCGCCGACGGCGACCACGAGCGTGCCCGCAGCGAGCGTGTCGCCGGGAAACACCGGGTCCGTGCTGGTCGTCGCCGTAACGACGACCGTCGCACCGTCGACGGCTTCGTGGGGGCTCGAGACCGGGTCGACGGGAGCGTCGATCTCGCCAGAGAGGTCGGCCGCACACTCGAGGCGTGAGTCGCTGGGAGAGTAGATCCGAACGGACTCGAGGGCGGAGCCGATCGCGGCGGCGATCGCTCTGGTCTGCCAGCGGGCCTGTGTGCCGGCACCGATCACCGCCAGATCGATCGATCCGTCGACGGCGAGTTCCCGGGCGGCTAGTCCGCCAATACAGCCAGTCCGGGCGCTGGTGATCCGGTTTCCCGCCAGGTAGCCGGCGGGTTGACCGGTCTCCGCGTCGGCGAGTGAGATCTGGGCCGTAACGGTCGGCAATCCGCGTTCGGCGTTGTCCGTACAGACCGTCACGAGTTTCGTCGCAGTGTAGCTCGCTCCGTGGACGTACGCAGGCATACAGAGACCAGTTCCGGTCGGCTCCGTCGGCTGGTCCGGGTTCAGCCCGGTTCCGATCGGGTAGTGAGGGCGATCCGGCCGGGTGACAGCCCCGGCGTACTGGCGCTCGAAGGCGTCGGCGATGATCGGAAGCAACGCCTCGAGGTCGAGCACCGACGCGACATCCGAGTCCGAGAGGACGCGAACCATATTCGAGCATCCTCGTCCGTCGACTTGAGTGTGATCGCAGATCGGAAGGTCGATTGCGTGGCCGTTGAACAGAGCACGGTTCGCGGCGTGATCCAACGCGACGAAACGCTCGCTACCGACAGTCTGGCCGCCCGACGCGTCGCCGACGAGCGAGACGTCACCACCGTCGGGTCGATCGGAGTACTCGTTCTGGGTGCAGATGAGAACGAGTCGACGGTCAGATCGACTAGATCGCGGTTCCGGGCTGGTACTCGCCGAACTCCTCGCGGAGGACGGTACAGATCTCGCCGACCGTCGCGTACGCCTTCACGGCGTCGATGATCGCCGGCATCAGGTTCTCGTCGCCGCGGGCGGTCTCGCGTAGCGCTTCGAGGGTCGCCTCGACGGCCTCGTCGTCGCGTTCCTCGCGAACGGACTCGAGGTGATCGATCTGGCGTTTTTGGTCTTCCTCGGTGACTTCCTGGACGTCCATCTCGGGGTCTTCGTCGACCTTGAACTCGTTGACGCCGACGATGATCCGTTCGCCCGACTCGATCTCCTTCTGGCGGTCGAACGCCGTATCCTGGATCTGGCGTTGGACCCACTGCTGATCGGCGGCCTCGAGCATGCCGCCCCGCTCGTCGACCGCCTCGAGGATGTCGTACGCGTCGGCTTCGACCTCGTCGGTCAGCGACTCGACGTAGTAGCTGCCGGCGAGGGGATCGACCGTGTCGGCCGCGCCGGATTCGTGAGCGAGGATCTGCTGTGTTCGCAGGGCCGTACGGACGGATTCCTCCGTTGGCAGTGCGAGCGCCTCGTCTTTGCCGTTGGTGTGGAGACTCTGGGTGCCTCCCAGAACCGCCGCAAGCGCCTGATACGCGACGCGGACGACGTTGTTCTCGATCTGTTGGGCGGTCAGCATCGAGCCTGCGGTCTGGGTGTGGAATTTGAGCTGTTTGGATTTGGGATTTTGCGCGTCGAAGCGCTCTTCCATGATGTCGTGCCACATTCGGCGGGCGGCACGGAACTTCGCGACTTCCTCGAAGATGTTGTTGTGACCGTTGAAGAAAAAGGAGAGCTGGGGTGCGAACTCGTCGACGTCGAGCCCGGCGTCGATCGCTGCCTCGACGTACTCGATGCCGTTGCCGAGGGTAAAGGCGAGTTCCTGTGCTGCGGTCGAACCAGCCTCGCGGATGTGGTAGCCGGAGATCGAGATCGTGTTGAATTTCGGCGTCTCCGCGGCACAGAACTCGAAGATGTCGGTGATGATCCGCATCGACGGCTCCGGCGGATAGATGTAGGTGTTGCGCGCGATGTACTCCTTCAGGAGATCGTTCTGGATCGTGCCTCGCAACTCCGCGCGGTCGACGCCCTGCTCGTCACCGACCGCGATGTACATCGCGAGTAACACGGACGCTGGCGCGTTGATCGTCATCGACGTCGACACCTCGTCGAGCGGGATGCCGTCGAACACCGTCTCCATATCGGAAAGCGAGTCGATCGCGACGCCAGCCTTGCCGACCTCGCCGGCGGCCATCGCGTCGTCCGAGTCGTATCCCATCTGCGTCGGTAGGTCGAACGCCATCGAGAGCCCCGTCTGGCCTTGATCGAGCAGGTAGTGATACCGCTCGTTGGTGTCTTCGGGCGTCGAGAAGCCAGCGTACTGACGCATCGTCCACAGCCGACCGCGATAGCCCGTCGAGTAGACGCCGCGGGTGTACGGTGGTTCGCCTGGGTTTCCTAGATCGTCCTGATAGTCCAGATCGCCGACGTCGGCGGGCGTGTACAGCCGGTCGACCTCCTGGCCCCCCGTATCCGTCGTGAACGTCTCCTTTCGCTCGCCGAACCGATCAATCACCGGCTCGACCGACTCCTCGTGCCACTGCTCGTGACCCGCGCGGATCTCCTCGAGCTCGTCGGGGTCGAACATTGTCGGAACGGAGGGGATGGCGGTGCTTGAAGGTTGGTGACCTGATTCTCTCACCTGTTGGACATCTAACTCGAGCCGACGGTTGGAGGGACAAAAGAGACAGCCACGGCGTCACCGCGAAATCGGTCGGCCCGCGTCAGCGGCCGGTGTCGTACTTGTAGGTCGCCGAGTCGGGATCGATGCCGAAGTCCTCGGGCGTCTCGTCGGTCGAGGCTTCCTCCCGTCCCTCCGGTGCTCGCTTGAACGCCTCTCGAAGCCGATCCGGCACTCGGAACTCCGCGACGTCGATCGCGAGCGGCTTCGCATCGGGGTCGACGCCGTCCCGTTTTTCCTCGAGGCGCCGTTGGAGCGGCTCCGGCAGTCGAGGTTCGTCGATGCGCTGGAAGCCAAACTGGGTGAGGTAGCCGCCCTCGCCGGTCAGCGTGTAGACGGTCTCGAACCCCTGGTCGCTCGCGTACTCGACGAGGCGCTCGACGACGTGGGCCCCGACGCCTTGTTCGCGCCATCCCTCGAGGACGCCGATGCTGGTCAGTTCGCAGACCTCGTGGGTTTCGTCGTCGTCGTCCGAGCCGGGGCCGAACTTGTGGACGCGGATTCGCCCGAATCCGGCCTTTTCGCCGGACTCCTCGTCGATCGCGACGACGTAGTCGCGCGAGCGGAACGCCGTGTCGTCGAGCCCCATCGACTCGATGTGGTCGAGCAACCAGACTTCTTCCCTGTTTTTCGCGTCCCGCACGTACATACTTCGACGTAGGGCACGTGCGGGCAAAAGGGTTTGCGGGTCACCGTCACGGCGAGGACGCCGTCGGGAGTCGCGTCCCTCGATTCGGACGGACTGCTGTCGGGTACGGATCGATCTCGGGATTACGCCGATCGACGCTCAAAACGAGACCGTCGTTGGATCGATTGGCGTCCGGTCGGAGTCCGGCGAACTCGAGACGGCGAACTCGTATCGGGGATCGACGTTGCCGTCGGTCAGGACGATTACGCTGTCCGCGAGCAGCGGTGCGATCACGCCTGCCGTGACGACTCGAGGGTCTGTAAGCGACTCGTGGATGACGACCCGATCGCCCGCCCCGATGCCGTACTCCTGGACGATCGTACGCGCGGCCGCGAGGACGTCGCCGTGGCTTACGGTTCGGTTGCCGTCGGTCAGGATCTCGGTGTCGGGATCGATCGACAGCGGCGGGAAGGAGGGGTTTTCGCTCCAGAGGCCGGCGTCGAAGTGATGAATTCCCGGTTCGTCGGGCGCGTCGCCGTAGCCGACGCGCTGGGCACCCCGCGGGAGGTCGTACCGGTCGGACTCGAGGTCGTCGACTGGGGCGACGAGCGCCCGGAACTCGTCGTCGTCCGCGAGATCCGTCGGGGGACCGAATCGGGTCCGTCCCTCGAGCAGCGTCGTCCCGAGGAACGCAAACAGCGCGAGCGGGCCCTCGCCGACGACGCCGACGGTGACGCCCTCGCGGACGCCCGCGTGCCGGAGGAAGTTGCCGGCCTTCCAGGACGTCGTACAGAACCAGTGGGCGTCGAACGACCGGCCCGTCGCGTCGATCAGTACCGTCCGTTCGTCGCGGCGGTCGCGGGCGAGCAGGTCGTCGACGGTCGCGACGGTCATACCTCGAGGTGCTCGCTCGGAGCAAAAAAGCACGCCGACTCGCGTCCGTTCGGGTGCGGTGACAACCAGTTACAGCAGACCGTATCATACGGACCGCGACGAGTCGGTACCGGTCGATCGCAGACCAACGAGCGGTCGACCGCCAATCAATCATCGCAGACCGTATCAATCGTCCGCAGCGGCCGGTTCGGCGTGGTCGATGTCGGTCCCGAGCACCTCGAGGAACTCTGCGAGCCACTCGGGGTGGTCGGGCCAGGCCTGCCCAGTCACGAGGGTTTCGTCGCGGGTGACGCCGTCGGCCCACTCCGCACCGCCGAGGCGGACGTCGGTCTCGAGGGCCGGATAGCCGGTACAGGTTCGCCCCTGGAGGACGTCCGCGGCGGCGAGTAGCTGGACGCCGTGACAGAGCGCGGCGACGGGTTTCTCCGCCTCGAAGAAGTGTTGGACGATCTCGAGTACCTCGTCGTACGTTCGGAGATACTCCGGCGCGCGCCCGCCGGGAATGACGAGCGCGTCGTACTCCTCGGGATCGATCGAATCGAAGTCGTGGGTCAGTTCGAAGTTGTGCCCCGGCTTCTCGGTGTAGGTCTGGTCGCCCTCGAAGTCGTGGACCGCCGTAGGACAGACGTCACCGGCCTCCTTTTCGGGACACACCGCGTGGACGTCGTGTCCGACCATCTGTAGCGCCTGAAACGGTACCATAACCTCGTAGTCCTCGACGAAGTCGCCTGCGAGGAGCAATATCTGTCGTTCTGTCATCGGAAACTCCACAGGTTCGATCAACGAGGACGGACTTAATTGTATCCCGTTTTACACGATTCGGTCCCCGAGAGATTCACACGCCTCGGCCCCAAACGACCGTCTCGCGAGTGCGCATGCGAGGAGTTCGGGTCACGACGGCGCCCGGAAACGAGAGTGCGAGAGTGTGAAATTCAGCGCCGACGATCGCACAGAGTCGCCTCGATCGGAACGACGGGAACCGACGAGAGTGAGGAGGCCCGCCGATCAGAACGCTCGCTTGATCTTCTCGAAGAACCCCTCTTTGATTTCGATCTCGTCGCCGCCGGCTTCGGCGAACGCCTCGAGGGCCTCGCGCTGTTCGTCGTTGAGCGACTGGGGCGTGACGATCTGGACCTGGACGTAAAGGTCACCCTGGCCGCGTCCGCGCAGGCGGGGCATGCCCTTTCCCTCGAGGCGGAAGACCTCGCCGCTTTGGGTACCGCGTGGAATCTCGAACTCCGCCGCACCATCGAGCGTCGGGACCTCGACGTTGTCGCCGAACGTCCCCTGCGGGAACGAGATCGGAAGCCGGAAGCGCAGGTCGTCGCCTTCACGTTCGAACTCCTCGTGGTCGCGGATCGCGACGTCGATGAGGAGGTCACCGTCGGGTCCGCCTTCGGGGCTGGGTGCACCCTCTCTCTCCATTCGGAGGGTCTGTCCGTCCTGGATACCGGGCGGAATTTCGACGGTCAGCGTCGTTTCGTTTCGCACGTAGCCCTCGCCATGACACTCGCTACACGTCTCGGAGTACAGTTTCCCCTCGCCCTCACAGCGAGGACACGTCGTCGTCTGCTGGACGCGGCCAAGCGGCGTCTGCTGGACCTGGGTTACCTGCCCCTGTCCCTGACACTCGGGACAGGTCCTGACGTCCGCGTCCGGAGGGTGGCCCTCGCCGTCACAGGCCTCACAGGTTTCCGGCCGTTCGATCGTAAACTGCTTTTCGGCACCGTCGAACGCCTCCTCGAGATCGATCTCGAGGCCGGTTCGGAGGTCCTGACCCTTTCGTGGACGGC
Organism: Natrialba sp. INN-245; assembly: GCF_009807105.1. Lineage (NCBI taxonomy): Archaea > Methanobacteriati > Methanobacteriota > Halobacteria > Halobacteriales > Natrialbaceae > Natrialba > Natrialba sp. INN-245. The sequence continues at coordinate 61,521 of NZ_WUBV01000020.1, forward strand.
GGCGTCCGCGGCCGCCACCGCCGCCGAACACCTGCTCGAAGATGTCGCCGAGACCGCCGCCCATGCCGCCACCGCCCATGCCGCCGAACGGATCGCCGCCCATGCCGCCGGCACCGCCAGATCCGGCGTCGTAGCCGTGTTTTTCGGCCTTCTCGTAGCGATCGTGTCCCATCCGGTCGTAGGCCTGGCGCTTCTCCTCGTCGGTCAGAACCTGTTTTGCTTTCTGGATCTTCTTGAACTTCTCCTCGGCGTCCGGATCGTCGCTGACGTCCGGATGGTACTCCGTCGCCTTCTCCCGGTAGGCCTGTTTGATCTCCTCGGCAGAGGCGTCTGGGCTCACGCCGAGAACGTCGTAGAAATCCTCGCTCATTCGTTGCCACACGGTAATCGGTTGATCCACTTGAAACGACCGTTCCCGAATGAACCCCGCTTCGACGGGCAGTGGCGGAATCTCCCCGGTGGCGCTTCCGGTGAAAGAAATGCCGTACGTTTGAGGGGATGCGCCCCCAACCGTCGCGCATGACCGAAGACCGGTACACGCTCGTCGGCGTCTACGTCTCGAGGCCCGTCTGCGACCGCCTCGGCGACTACCTGTACGAACGGGCCGGCGTCGTCGACATCGAGGAGTACTTCGACCCCGCAGCGTCCGGCGTCACGGTGGGCGATCCGGGAGCGGACGCGACCGACGACCTCCTCGCCGAGGTCGTCGCCGAGTTCGCATCCCTCTACGACGCCGCCGACTTCGACGCCGTGAATGCGGTCGATCCCGAGGATTTCGTTCTCACCCACCTGGCAGCCGAACCCAAAACCGTCGCGACCGCTCGCGAACTGTTCGAGGCGGCGGGGACGATCCAGAACGCCGGCCTCCGGACGGTACACACGGCGATCATCGACGCGTGGCTGGCCGACGCCTTCGGGGAATCCGATCGCCAGGTCGACGACTCGAGTGCTAGCGAGTGAGACGGGCTGGTAATTCGAAACCTGGGCGGGGGCGGGGCCCGCCCCGGCGTGAGAGACATGAGCTAACTCGAAGCGGGGGCGAGTCCACTTTCGAGCGATCCGGGCACGAACGCACGCAATCGGCTTGTCAGCACGGTGATGTCTGGGCCGAACGCATACCCGGCGGGGCCTTGTATCCCCGCGGGAGATTCGTCGGGTGCGTGCCCCATTGTTATGCGGGCGGTTGGTAGACAGTAGCAACCGTCCACCGTCGGCAAGGGACGTGTAACGTCCGTATAGTACGAAGCTACGAATCGGTTGGGACGACGTTCGAATCGATAGTGTCGACCTATAACCGCTCGGTATGGCTGGACGCGCCTGGACTCGACAACAACGATCGAGTTGTTGGTGTCGAGTGCGAGTAAGTGCATCTTCGAGGGCGAAACGACGGCGGTCGGGTCGTCAGGCGAGCGTCCGGTCGACGTACTCGAGGATATTTTCGGACTCCGCCATCGTGACTCCGCGGTCCTCGTCGACGAGTACCGGGACGGCGCGCTGTCCGGAGATGCGCTTGATTTCGTCGCGTCCGGAGTGCAACGCGGGGACCCACTCGCACTCGTAGTCGACGTCGGCCTCGTCGAGTCGATCGGAGACGGTTTCACAGTACGGACAGCCCTCGAGGGCATAGATCGTGACCATCGTACCCCGTCGTTGTTCACCCGGTCGGAAAGCGATACGGGTTCGAATTGTGATACGGTTTACTGTACGTCATCACCGCCGCTCCCGGATACCGGGTCCCGGGAGCGGCGGGACACAGGTACAGCAATCCGTATGAGAGAGTCCCGCACGTACAGGCGGTTCGAGGTGGTGGCGTCGGTATGGACGGATCCCGTTCGATCGCACCGATTCGGTCGGTATCGTTGGACTTGGGTACATCGGAACCACTGTTGGCGGCCAGTTTCACACCCACGAAGACGCGACAGTGAGCGCCCTCTGTGATCTCGATGCCGACACCCTCATCGGCACTGGGCGTACGTTCGACGTTCCACGCGAGCCAGTACACCGACTCCCTCGAGTTGCTCGAGAAGGAAGCGGCCGACCTGGACGCGGTGGTGATCGGAACGCCACACACCCTCCATCACGAGCAGATCGTCGCCGCGCTCGAACACGACCGCCACGTCTACTGCGACAAGCCCCTGGCGACCGATCTCGACGACGCACGCGACGTCGCAAACCGGGTCGAACGGAGCGATCGAACGCTGATGGTCGGCTACCAGCGCCACCTTCAGGCGGCGTTTCGGACGGCGCACGAGCGCTTTGCCGACCACGAGCCGACCTGGCTGACGGCGTCGATCACGCAGGACTGGATCGACTTCTCGAGCGGGACGTGGCGTCTCGTCCCCGAGCTCTCCGGCGGCGGATTCCTCTACGATACGGGGAGTCACGTACTGGACGGCGTACTCTGGACGACCGGACTCGAACCCGAGTCGGTCGCCGCGAGCATGGAGTTTGTCGACGACGAGCAACGCGTCGACGGGCGAGCACAGCTCGACGTCCGGTTTACGAACGGCGCGACGGGGGCGTTCTCGTTCAACGGCGACGCGCCGTCGGTCCGCGAACACGTACACCTCTGGGACGACGACGGTGCAGTGTACCTCGAGGGGACGCAGTGGGGCTCACGCGACGTCTTCGAGATCGACGCCGACGCCAACGAGTTCGTCCCTTACGTCGACCCGCGCCAGGATCCGCCTCGCGCCGACGCGTTTGTCGATAGCGTTCTCGAGGGGGCGGAGCCGCCGGCGACTGCACGAGACGCGCCGGGTGACGGCCCTACCGGAGGCCGCCTACGAGGCGGCTCGGACCGGCGAGTGGGTTCGAGTTGACCGATAGCTCGTGGGTACGCCGCGGATCTCGACCCATCCGGCAGCACCGCGATCCGACCGTACAGACGACCTCATCGACGAGGGAACCACGGGTGTGATCGTCGCTCTCTCGTCGGTACCACATCCTGAGAATCGGTAAGTAACTCCTTACACGCTCCATTTCGGCCAGCCAGCCCCGTTCTCCCGGAATATCGTCTCCGGGCGAGAATTCGACCGAGCGTCGTTTGTTTCCCAGGTAACACGGTATTACCTCCCGATCTGACCCCGAACGCGCGACGTATTGCACACGAGTGTGTGTTTCGTTAGCACGATCGCTGAACTGGCGGTAATCCAGCCGTAGAACCGGTTGCCCTCCCGTTACAAGCCGGATAACTACAACCGGTAGAACCTATCCGTCAGGTATGATCACCTGCACCAACTGTGACACCCCCCAGTTCCTGCAGATCACCCAGAGCCGCATCTACTTCGAGAACGGCGAGGTGATAAACGAGATATCCGAGACCTACGAGTGTACGCTCTGTGGGTCGACCGGACAGTACGTTTACGACGACGATCGGGACGAGGAGGTGGTCTCCGGCGACGTCGAACTCACGACCGAACGTCCGAAGTTCGCGTGACAGCCGATCGGGCCGTGGAGAGATCCCACACGGTACCGTCCCAAACGAGTGGGGGTATCACCGCCGCCCGATCTGCTCACGAATCGCTCGATTTCTGTCCTCCAACCGTTTCGCGTTCACTCGGCCTCGACCGATCGACCCCATCCTCACTCGAGCGACGTGGCGCGTGCTGGCGGCGGGTGATCGAAGATCGGCGTCGTTCGACGTCCCACTCCTCGAAGAGGCCGTACTCGGTCATCGTCTTCATCCCGGCGATCGCCGCGGTGAGTTTGATTCCGACGAGCGGAACGTCCGCGACCGAGACGATCACGTCCGCCCGGAGGATCGCACCGTCTCTAAGCAGAACGTCGAGTACATCGACGAGCGCCTCGTCGTCTTTTCTCGGTTTCATGATTGTGGAGAGCCGGTCGATTCGCCGTCACCCAGCTCCGGGGCGAAGGTGTACGGCGGCCACGGCCCGGTGAACCTGACCTCGAGTCCGTCGGTCGAGGCCACCTCCTCGAGAATCGAACCGATCGCGCCCTCGTTGTCTTCGTGGGCGAGCAGGGTGAGTCGACAGAGCGTTTCACCGCCGTTCTGGTCGGTATCCGAATCGGCTTCGTCTCCTAGCTCCGCCGAGAGCGATGCGGTGGGCGAGCGCTCGAGTGCGTGCACTTCGCGTGCCTCGGCCGTCAGGCGCTCTCTCACGTCGTCCGAAAGCGATTCCCGACGGGCCGCTCGCAACTCCGAGAGGCGACGGTCAAACTGCGTCTCGAGCAGGTGTGCCGTCCCCTCGCCGGCGTCGTCGATCCGGTCGCGAAGCTCCTGAAGCCGATCGTCGCGATCGAGCAACTCGTCGTCGTCGATCGGATCCGTCTCGACGACTTCGACGCGGTACTCCCAGTGGCCGGCGAGTTCCGAGAGCGCTCGCTCGAGGGTCTCTGACTCCTCGTCGAGCCAGGTTCGGACTGCCTCGTCGTCCCCGCGGAGAATCGTGTCGAACTGGAACGGAATCGGCGTCCCGAACGCTTCTCCGGCCCGGTCGACGACCAGCTGGTGGCGGACGAGCCAGCGTCTGATCTGCGCTATATCCGACGAGTCGTAGAGGCCGTCACAGCTGTGGAGGACGGCACCGATGCCGTTCTCGACGACGACCGAGACCGGTTCGTCGTCGACGCCTCTCGACTCGAGGCTCTCGCCGACGAACTCGCCCTCGTTCGCCCGAACGAGACAGTAGAGGTACCGACCCTCGTCGATCTCCGGCGGGCCGTCGGCTTCGGTCGCGGCGGACGGTGACTGCTGATTCGGGGCGTTCAGCTCCGTCTCCCGGTCGGGTACGCCGTCGTCGGTCACTCGCTATCACCTCCGAACACGGAGTAGCCGGGTGCCGACGCGACGTCTGGATCACCGCGAAGCTGCTCGATCGCGTCCGAGACGAGACCGTCGAGGTCGCCGTGGAGGTCATCGACGCTCTCCTCGATTCCTTCGTCGCGTTTGAGCTGATCGATCTCGGCTTCGATTCGGGCGAGTTGGCTCCCGAGACGTTCGACCTCCTCGTCGGAGAGTTCACCCGACTCCATGCGTCGAACTGCCTCCCGCTCTAAGGCGGCGATCAGGATCTCCACGACGGTGACGACCAGGGTGACGAGCCCGTCGCGTGCGCTTTCCCCGTCGCCGACGTCGATCTGTGTCACGCGTCTCCCTCCGTCTCCGCCGCGTTCGACCCTTCAGCCGACTCGTCCTCCGCGGATTCGCCCGCGTCGTTCGATTCTCCGTTCGAGTCCGATTGCCCCTCGGACCCGTCGCTATCGTCACTACCGATCATCTCGAGGCCGCCGCTCGTCGGCCGCTCGGGGTCCGGTCTCGCGCCGAGGCGTTCGGTTCCGCGGTCCGGGTGTTCGAAACTCGCCTCGTCGCCGCGGTTCTCGTCACCGTCGGTCGACTCCTCTGCGTTCTCGCTCAAGTCGGGGTCGTCCTCGATCCGGGTTTCGTCCGCGTACCGCTCGTCGGGCGTGACGTTTACGCCCCTCGTCGCATCGATAGGTGGTCTCGGCCGTTCCGTTTCGGCGAGTTCGGGCTCGTCGACCGCCGCCGCGACCCGACGCATGTCGGTCCCTTCGGGGAACTCGAGGCCGTACTTGGCGGCGGTTTCGAACGAGGCGATCGCGGCCCGAACCTGCACGCCGAGTAGCTGCGTGTCGCCGATCGAGACGGCGATGTCGGCGTTGATGACGATCCCCTTGTCGAGGAGCATCTCGACGACTTCGGCGAGGTCCGTCTTCTGGCGACTCGGCTGGAAGTCATCGACCACGCCGACCACCTCCGCCGATGGCTGGCTCGCCGACGAACGCCGAGCTGGGGACGCAACCGGCACATCGGATCTCCGCGAATCGCCCGCTGTTCGTGGGCCGGTTCGCGGTTCGAGGGGGGAAACCGGTGGTTCTCGGAACGGTGCGCCCGGCTCGAGTCGGTCGCGGTGGTGGATCAGTCATCGTCGTTTCTCCGTTTCTTGCGCTCGCGTTCGAAGCGCTGTCCGTAAATCCGCGTCCGGCTGGGTGCCGTCGAGAGCCGGACGGACTGGGGGACCGTCGCGTGTTTGACGCCGCTTCCGATCGCCGCCCGTTCGGTCGGCATCGTCGAGGCCGCCGTCGGATTTCGAGAGTTCGCGCTCGTGTCTCGGCGACGCATCTTCTCGCGGTTGAACTCGTACAGGCGTTCGAACGTCGCGTGGGTCTCGAGCAACGCCTCGCGGAACGCGTCGATCCCCTCCATCGCGCCCTGCTGGATGGCGACCTGGTAGGCCTCCGGGTCCTCCATCACGTCGATATCGCCGAGTGCGTCCGACGGATCGACGTCGTCGAGCAGGCCTCCGTCTCCGCCGAGTCCACTCTCGTCCGTCACTTCTGAGGCCGCCTGCTCGACGACGCCCGCATCGTCGCCGTCGTCTGCTAGATCGTCGACCGCCCCCTCGAGTTCGCGGCCCTCCTCAACGAGCGAGCCGAGATCGGAGGCGTTCCAGGCCGACAGCAGATCGATCGCCCGGACCAGTTCGTCGACCTCGACGAGTTCGTCGACGCCCGCATCGTCGTCCGCGAGCACTTCGGGAACGTTCCCGATCTCGACCGCCTCGAGCAGATCGTCCCCGTCGACGGCCTCCGGAAGGTCTCCGACGTCGACTGCGTCGATCAGCTCCACCGCCTCCGTCGCGACGGTCGCGAGCATCTCCAGATCGCCGAGCGTCGACTCGAGCGTCTCGTCCTCGAGATCCTCGAGGGGGTCCGTGTCGCCGAGGCGGTCCTCGAGCGCCCCGAGTCGCTCGGTCGCCTCCTCGAGGAGATCGCCGAACTCGTCTCGGTCCTCGGTCGCGGACGACTCACTCATCGTCGACCTCCGTGTCGGTGGTCTCGTCTCCCTCGACGTCGTCTGTCGCGTCGCTACCTGCGTCGTCTGTCACGTCGCCCGCCTCGTCGTCTGCTCTGTCGACCCCTGTGCCGTCTCTCCCCTCTTTCGATCCTGGCTCGACGCGAACCGTGAGAACGCCGTTTCTGATCCCCGCCTCGGCCGTGTGATCGCTCCAGGGGACCTCGATACGGTCGAGTTCGCGACCTTCGAGTCCGACGACGAGCGTGCCATCCTCGAATCCCACCGTCACGTCCTCGGGGTCGGCGTCGCCGACGTCCGCCGTCAGCAGGATTTCGTCGTCGTACCGACGCGTCGCCACCGACGGACGACTCGCCGACCGCTTTCGGGTGCGTTTTCCACGCGGTTCGTGATCGCGGCGATCTCGAGGGTGCCCCGTCGGTCCGCCGCCGGCGAGTGGGCCCCGACCCGGCCGCGACTCGTCGTCGACACCGCGGATCGAGAGATCGACGTCGAACATCGACCGTCCACCGCGTCGGCGAGTCGACGACGAACGATCTTCGAGTCCCTCGAGCGCCGACAACAGACTCGACAGCCAGTGGTCGTCGTCTTGCTCGTCGCGGTTGCGTTCGGTCTCGTCGTCCGGTCCACCGGGTCGGTCGTCGGGATCGTGATCGTCCTCGGTCATCAGGATTTCACCTCCACGCGACCGCTCGCGAGCCGTTCGTGGACCTCGCGGGCGATCTCGAGTTCGTCCTCCAGTTCCGCCTTCCGTCGCCGATACTCCTCTTCAGAGCGCTCGCCGAGTTCGTACAACAACTGATTTTCCTTGAGCTCGTCCTCGAGGCCGTCGACGTCGTACAGCTCGTCGAGGGCGATCGTGTGGATCGCGTCCACGATGCCGACGAACGGCCGAAACAGGAGATCGTCGAGGACGAACATGGTTATCGCTGAGCTCCGATGGTGACGTCGACGAAACTGTACGGTGCGAACGGACCCGTGTAGCGGACGACGAGGTCGTCTTCGTCCTCCTCGAGCCTCGCGATCGCCTCGTCGAACGCCTCGCGGTCCTCGCGATCGACGAGATACGAGCGGTTCAACACGAGGCGGTCGCTGAACAGGTCGTTCGCGACGGATTGTGCGGCGATCGGCTCGAGTTCGTCGGCGATGCGCTCTGTGACGGCGTCGGCGTCGACGTCGGCGTCTTCCGCGCGGACGATCTTGACGCCGAGTTCGACGCGACCCTCGACGTCGTTCAGCGCGCGCCTGAACGCCGGGAGTGCGCCCCTGAGGACATTCTTCAGCGCCCGATCGCTCTCGAAGGCCATGCCGAACTGCATCGGGACGACCGCTCGACCGTCCCCGTCGTTCATGATCCGTCGAAGCACCTCGTCGTGGCGTGTAGCGTCCTCGTCGGTCTCCTCGGGATCGGTGGTGTCGATGTCGGAGACGACCGCGCCGAGTCGGCGATGTGAAATCGTGTAGACGACGCTCGCGCCGCCGACGGCGTCCGTTTCGAACTCGACGGGATCGCCTTCGACGACCCCGTAGACGTACCGGTTGGTCACCGGGAACGCACCCCGGTCGTCGCGTGCTGTTCGGCGACCGTCTCGAGGCGTCTAGATCGTGTCCGTATCATAGCGTGTGGGTTCCGAACCCGGAGACCGCACTCGCGGGTCTCGAGGAACTCGTCGGCGATGATTCGACGGCGCGGCCGGTGGTCGTACTGCTTGCAGTCGCAGTCTCCGTTTCCGGCACGGATCGAGACGACTGTCGGCGACGCGGTGATCACGAACGACGCGTGGTGGTCTCGAGTGCGAACGTCGACGAACGCGGTCCTCAGGACGAGACGTCCGCGGCCGTTCGGTCCGTTCGCTGGGTGGACCCGTAGATGCTTACCAGCGCGAGCACTGCGATCAAAACGCCGAGGACGACGGTGGCCCAGAACAGCAGTCCCTGCTCGACGCCGAGGACGAACGGGGAGGCGATCGCCCACAACCCCGCAAGGACGACGACGGCTGGTGGGGCGATACGCGGCAGACGGCCACCCGACGGAACCGCCGCGGTGTACGCCGCCGCGATCGCGACGACCGCGCCGGTTATCACGTTGTTGACGATGATCCACCCGAACCCGGTGAGAAATATCCCCGAGATCACCAGCAGGAAGCCAAATCCGGCCGCGAGTCCGGCCGTCCGCTGTGCTATCGGCGACGTTCCGGCGGCCGGCGTCCGATCGCTCATACCCTGGATACGGCTGCGACCGGACTAAAACTGGTGCAGGCAGTTCTCGGGTCCCTTTGGTGGTGCGCTCGAGGCTGGATTTCGGTCGAGTCCCGTTCCAGTGCGTCCAAGGCTGGGCCTCGATCGAGTCCCGTTCCAGTGCGTCCGAGGCTGGGCCTCGATCGAGTCCCGTTCCAGTGCGTCCGAGGCTGGGCCTCGATCGAGT